>JACSRQ010000135.1 GCA_014879675.1 Ignavibacteria bacterium | reverse complement strand
TTTTTTTTTGCTTTAATTTTGAATCAAACTAATGCCGGCACTAACAGCTGGTATAAGCTGTTTACCGGGAAAATCGATTCATACCCCATTACCATGACCATAGTGAAATATGGAAATGAAGTACGCGGATATTATTATTATGATAAGTATAAAAAGCCTATCGAAATTTTTGGCACGACACCGGGCGATTCAATAAGGCTGGTATCATATGTTTCAGCGGAAGGCACAGAAAATTTTGACGGAATTTATAAATCCGGAAGCTACACAGGCAAATGGAGAACAACACCTGATAATAAAGAATACAGCTTTACGCTGACTGAAGATAAAACTGTTTCCGCAGAAATGGAATTTGTTTATGTTAAGGGCGAAGAACGGCTTTTCAAAGATCTTGAGACACCGGCAGCAAATTACCTCGAAGGCACTTTCTGGCCTACAGATAAATATGATAATGCCCTGTTTGTTAGGAATGCAATTCTGAAGATGAAGAATAAACGCAGCGGTCAAAGTGTAATAGGTGAACAGCTTTTGGCCAACAAGAAGAAGTTTATGGCAGACTTCAGGGATTACAATTCTGATGTTAAGCGTGATGATGTTGCCGATGGCGGCTGGAGCTATTCGCTTGAAAGCATAGATCTAACCGTGCCGGTATTTTTTAATGAGCGGTTGTTTGTTTATACAAATTACAATTATTCATACACAGGCGGTGCTCACGGCAACTACGGAACTGGCTACACAAACCTTGACCTGAAGCGCAGGAGAATTCTTGAGCTTGATGATATTATTGCCAAAAAAGATCAGCCAAAGCTCTCGAAACTGCTTGAGAAGTATTACAAAAGTGAACGCGGCTACCCGCAGGAAAAAACGCTGCAGGAGATCGGGCTCTTCCTTGATACAATTCCCGTAAATAACAATTTTGCTATATCACCTGCAGGCATAATGTTCGATTACGTTCCATACGAGATCTCGAGTTATGCCGAAGGCGAGATCACTATTTCAATTCCGTATGAAGAGATCAGTGCTTTCACAAAACCCGATGCAAAAGAGCTTTTTAAACAATGAGTGAAAAAGAGATAGTTAACTCAGGCAAAGCGCCTGAACCTGTTGGATTGTACCCGCATGCAAGGCGTGCGGGTAACTTGTTATTCTTAAGCGGGGTAGGTCCAAGGGAACGCGGCACCAAAAAGATTCCCGGTGTTGAGCTGGATGAGAACGGCAAAATAATTTCATACGATATTGAAACTCAGTGCCGCTCTGTTTTCCAAAATGTAAGGTGGATCCTCGAGGAAGCCGGTTCCGCATGGGAAGATCTTATTGATGTAACAGTTTTCCTTACTAATATGAAGGATGATTTTCCCGTTTATAACCGCCTGTGGGCTGAGTATTTTAAGGAAAGCCAGCCATGCAGGACCACACTAGAAATTAACTGTCTGCCTACACCAATAGCAATTGAACTGAAATGCACTGCGCTGTTAAAAGATTAAGTTTTGATATTTATGCATTAGTATTTGCAGTAGTTTTATTAATTAGCCTGCCTGCCTATTTTATGATCACAGAAACAACAAATAACCACAAGCTAAATTACCTGGCCTTAGGCGATTCCTATACTATTGGAGAAAGTGTAGCTGAAAATGAGCGATTCCCGGTTCAGCTTGTTAAGCGGCTTACTATGGATAGCATTGATATTTCAGATCCTGTGATAATTGCAAAAACAGGGTGGACAACTGACGAGCTTTCAGCCGCAATAAAGGAAAAGAATGTAAAGGATACTTTTGATATTGTAACACTGCTTATCGGGGTGAATAACCAGTACCGCGGAAGAAGCGCGGATGAATACAGGGTTGAACTGAGACAGCTTATCGAATCCGCGTTAAAATTCGCCGGCGGAAAAAAGGAGAATGTTTTCATAATATCTATCCCTGATTGGGGTGTAACGCCTTTTGCCGAAGGCAGAGAGAGAAAAAAGATCGCAGAAGAAATAGACCTTTTTAATAAAGTTAAGAAAGAAGAATCGGAAAATTACGGGGTCAGGTTTTACGACATTACTGAAATTTCCCGTATAAATGACCCGGCATTGATCGCTTCGGATGGACTTCACCCCTCCGGGAAAATGTATAAAATGTGGGTGGATAAGATCTACAATGATGTAAAAGAAGTGCTAAAATAGCTGATGACTTCTAAAGTCAATTTTTCATTTAGTCATTCTTGCGGAAGCAGGATTCTTAATGTTTATTATAAGTCAAATTGAAAATAAAACCCGCCGAAATACTAATTAAAGATTACACATATGAACTTCTCGCGGAAAAGATCGCGCAGTTCCCTTTGAAAGAACGTGATAGCTCAAAATTACTTATATACGATCAGGGCAGGATCTCGCAGGATGTATTCCGCAATATTGCAGATATTGTTCCAAAGAACTCACTGCTGATATTTAACGATACAAAAGTAATAAATGCACGGTTAAAGTTTCAAAACACCGCAGGCAAAGATATTGAAATATTCGCATTAGAGCCCGCTGAAAACACTGAGCTCATTACAGCATTAGGCGCAAAGGGATCTGCCAGATGGATATGTTTGGTCGGAAATCTCAAAGCATGGAAATCAGGTAAATTAAGTTCGATTAAAACTCATAACGATAAAGAGTGCCGGCTTGAAGCAGAGATTCAATCCAGGGAAACTGATACATTTGTGATCAAGTTAAGCTGGAACTCTACAGAACTTACTTTTGCTGAAATACTTGACATATTCGGGCAAATTCCGCTGCCACCGTACATGAAGCGTGATGCCACCACTGATGATAAGAGAACATACCAAACGGTGTATTCAGAAACTGAGGGCTCAGTTGCCGCCCCGACGGCGGGTCTGCATTTTACCGGTGGAGTGCTTGATTCACTTAAGAGAAATAATATCAAAACCGGTTTTGTAACACTGCATGTTGGCGCAGGTACATTTAAACCGGTTAAGACTGAAAGTATTTCAGAGCACGATATGCATTCTGAAAGCATATATATTGAGTTAAGCCTATTGGAAGAAATTGCAGCAAGTATCGGCACAAACAGAATTATAGCGGTAGGTACTACATCAATGCGTACTATTGAATCAGTTTATTGGTTGGGTGTCCAGATAATTCAGAATAGAAATATAGGCAGTGAATTAAATATATCGCAATGGGAGCCTTATGAAAATGAACCCGAAGATCCGCGGGAAGCATTTGCTGCGGTCATATCTTATATGAAACACAAAAAACTCAGCTACCTATATGGAAAAACAAATATTATTATAGTCCCCGGGTATGATTTTAAGGTATTTTCGGGAATTATTACTAATTTTCATCAGCCTTCAAGCACACTGCTGCTGCTTATTGCCGCATTTATCGGTAATGACTGGAAGAGGCTATATGAATATGCTTTAAACAATGATTTCCGTTTCTTAAGTTACGGCGATAGTTCTTTACTCTTCAGAAACACATAAACAAAACAATGTTATGGGAATATTTGTTATTGCAGTCTTCAAGCCCAAAGCGGGCAAAGATGAGGCTTTGAAACGTATAGTGCTTGAGCATGTACCTACGCTTCAGTCACTCGGACTCGCAACCGCCCCCCCGGCACATATCATGGAATCTTCAAACGCAACGATTGTTGAGGTTTTCGAGTGGGTATCAGCAGATGCAATTGAAAAAGCACACTCACACCCCGTTGTGCTCGAAATGTGGAAAAAGTTTGAAGAAGTCTGTGAATATGGCACAATCAGCGAATTGGATGAAAGCCGGATGATGTTCCCCGGATTCAAGCCTGTTAGCTGAACTCTTTTTGAAACAATATGAGTTCTTAATTAATCTTAAATATGGATAGAAATACAATCGATAACTTTCATGCCTTTACAAAACTATACGGTTATGTGAGGATGTTCCATCCCTCTGACGAAGCAAGTTCTATTGACTGGGACAGGTTCGCAATTTCCGGATTGAAGAAGGTTGAGAATTCTGCTGATTCAGTTGAGTTAAGAAAGATCTTACTTGAGCTTTTTCTGCCTGTTGCTCCTTCAATTGAGATCTACCAAACCGTAAACGGACTGGAGTATGACCTGAATAAAATCATTCCGCATGATCCAACCGGCCTTACCATTGTAGCATGGCAAAGGCTTGGAATGAGCCTGAATGAGAATCAGAAGTTTGATGAATTTAAGAAGGCAAGAATTGGGAGACTTAAAATCCCTAAGATAAACTATACGGAAATTTCACGAAAAGTTGATGCCTCGAAGTTCAGGGGCAAGAGGCTTAGTGCGAAAGGGATTCTTTGTATTGATACTGATTTCGAAGGATATGAAGCGTGCTTCTTTATGGATATATACGGAAAAGATGGTATCAAATTGGAAAGAAATGAGATATATCTGAATTCTGATACATATAAAGAATACATTATGGATGTCCTTGTTCCGGAGGAGGCTTCAAGTCTGGAAATAGGATGTAAACAAACGGCCGAAGGCATATTTTATATTAGTGGCATCAAGCTGGAAGTTATAGATGGAACCGGCAGAGAAGCTGAAGAGTCATATTCATGGGACTTTGAAAACCATGAACTTAATCAGCCGCCGGCCGGTTGGAATTTAACAAAGGATAGTGCAATAGTTGAAGTTATCGACTACAATGCATACAAAGGTACAAAATGCTGTATGATAGATAGCTATTTCGAAAAACAATTGTTCGATAAGTATCCGTTGCCCGGCGAGCTCATCCAAAAGTCGATTTCAAACAAATTAAGCTGTGCTGTACCATTAGCATTGTACTCTGATGAAATCGGAACGCTTCCGCATGCTGCTCCCGTAAAACTTGAAAATCTGAAAAGAGAGCTTTCGGGAATTGAAATTGATTCCCTGACTCATGAAAATTTGTATGCCCGCCTTGCGGGAGTTGTAATATTGTGGAATGTTGTTCAGCATTCATATCCTTATTTTGATCTGTATGATATTGATTGGGAACGGGCGCTTGATGAAGCCATAGAATCCGTTTACATATGCAGAAGTGAAATTGAATACGTTAATTCGCTTAATTTGCTGCTGGCAAATCTTAATGATGGGCACTGCAGGGTTGAGTATGATGGCGATGACAAAGAACTTTTTTCTCCTCCATTTACATTAGTATATGCTGAAGAATGCTTTGTTATTAACAGGGTAATAGGAGATGATGGAATATTCCGACTGGGTGATGTAATTAAATCAATAGACGGAATACCTGTAAATGAAGCAGCAAGTGATGCGGCAAAGCATATCTCAAGTGCAACGGAGGGATGGAAAACGCGGCTGGTAACTCTGAAACTTGTTAAAGGAACAGAAAACAGCAGCATAATCCTGGAAATTATGCGTGATGGCAAGATCATTGATATCGAAACAATACGCTGTATTTCTTACAGGCAGCTTATAGAATCACGAAACAAGGCAGGTGAATCACCAACAGCAATAGATGAACTGAAAGCCGGTATCTTCTATATTGATCTTTCCCGGGCAAAACTTCAGCAAATAGATGAAATGGCAATAAAGCTTGCATCAGCAAAAGGGATAATTTTCGATGTAAGATTCTATCCTAAACTGCATTTTGCTTTTTTGGGCTACCTAACTGATAGACCAATGCTTTCTCAAATTTGGAATTCACCGCAGATAATTTACCCCGATCATGATAATTTTGTTGGTTTCAACACTGATGGCAGATGGACCATTCCGCCGCTTGAACCCCGCTTCAAGGGAAAGATAGTTTTTCTCACCGGTCCGGGAGCCATAAGCTATGGTGAAAGTTTAATGGGTATTGTGGAAGCATACAAATTAGGCGATATAGTGGGTGAAATCACAGCCGGCACCAACGGAAATATTAATCCCGTTAAGCTGCCGGGAGGATATACTGCATACTATACTGGCATGAAGGTACTTAAGCATGACGAAAGCAGGCACCACGGGGTTGGTATCCAACCAACGGTTTATTGCCCTAAAACGATCAAAGGGATTGCAGAAGGGCATGATGAACCGCTTGAAAAAGCTATAAAAATCATTGAATTGCATTCGAAATAAAAAATTGCAAAATTGAACATTCCGTAAACCAAAATACACAATTATGATAGATTCATTGCAAAAAAACTGGTGGCTGGTAACAGTAAGAGGTGTGCTTGCATTGCTCTTCGGTCTGGTTGCACTGTTTTCGCCTTATATCGTAATATTTTCATTGATCACATTCTTCGCATTTTTTGCAATACTTTCAGGTTTTTTCATCTTGACGCTCGCATTTCTTGGTGAAACAGACAATAAAGGGCTAAGAATTCTGGAAGGATTGATCTTTTTAGGCGCGGGAATTGTTGTATTGCTGAACCCTGTTTCGGCTCTTGGCGGAATTATGATATTCATTGCTGCCTGGGCGATTCTTTCGGGTCTGATTCAGATTGTCGGAGCGATCAAACTGCGTAAAGTGATATCCAATGAATGGTTCATGATACTCAATGGTGTTATCTCAATCATCTTCGGAATTGTATTAGCTGGCAACCTGGTAACGGGAGCCGGCGTTATGCTTATGATATTCGGTGCGTTTGCCATATTAAGCGGAATTTTTACGATCATTTTATCATTTAAGATTAAAAGTTATAAACCTTAAGAAAGTACATTTGAAATTAACAGGAGAATATATGACAGAGAACGAAAATACACGTGAAGAAAATGAAGAGCAGGAAAATCCACAGGATAATGAAAACCTGGTAACTGTTTATACAACCAGCAATCATGCGATCATTGCAGTAATAAAATCAATACTTGATGAGGCGGGAATTCAATACTATGCCAAGGGAGATAATACCCAGGCTGTTTACGCTATAAACGCATTCCCGGTTGATTTCCAGGTTATGCCTGAAAATGAAGCTTTTGCACGTGAGTTGCTGAAAGATGTTGAGGCTGGCGATTTTCCATCCGATAGCGATTCCGATGAACCCGCGGCTGAAAATACGAATGAAGAAAACTAATTGAAAACGTTGAAGTATAATTACAGGCCTATTGTGAACCGGTTGGTGGTTTTATTGCTTCTGTTTTTTGTAAAATTTGTTAACGCCCAGACTACCGAAATCGTTTTTGTTCAGCTCAACGATGTGTACGAAATTGCCCCGCTCGAAGGCGGTAAGTATGGCGGACTTGCGCGCGTTAAAACTGTGATCGACGGGCTTAAGGCTAAAAATCCATACACATATGTAATACTCTCAGGCGATTTTATCTCGCCCTCCGCCCTTGGTACCAGTACATATGAAGATAAACGCATCAATGGAAGGCAGATGGTTGACGTAATGAACGCTATTGGCGTGAACTACGTTACTTTTGGCAATCATGAGTTTGATTATAAACAGGATGTACTGCAGGAAAGAATAAATGAATCAAAGTTCCTGTGGTTCTGCTCGAATGTTTTTGAAAACAACAAAGGTACACTTGAGCCTTTCAAGCAGAACTCTGTTCCAATGCCGGCATATTTACTGCTGGAGTCACCCGGATTTCTGAAAGGGCAGCCTCTGACGATTGGCGTAATTGGGGTCTGCATTGATGCGAACAAACAGCCTTATGTTAGGTATGATGATTACTATGAATCCGCAAAAAAAACTTACTCGCTTATAAAGGATAGTGCTGATTGTTTTATTGCAATTACACATTTGAGTATTGATGAAGATAAAAAGCTTGCGACTGAGCTGCCTGAGCTGAAGCTCATAATGGGCGGACATGAACATGTAAACATGTATCATAAAGTTGGTGAAACAATAATTACCAAAGCTGATGCCAATGCACGAACTATATACGTACACCGGCTTATCTTTAGCGAATCAAATAAGCTGCAGGAAATTAAAAGTGAGCTTGTAAACATAGATGCTTCGGTGCCGGAAGATCCGCAGGTCAAGGATCTGGTAGATACATGGCTTACACGGGCATTTAAAGGATTTATCGATAAGGGTTTTGACCCGCTGAAAATGGTGATCGACCTGAAAAAAGATACTCTCGACGGAAAAGATGAGATAGTACGTTACACACAATGTGCGTTAGGATATCTGATTGGTACCGCAATGTTTTATGCGGCAAAAGATGTAGATCTCGCCTTCTTCAACAGCGGGGCAATCAGGATAGATGATAATCTCACAGGCGAAGTTACTCAATACGATATTATTCGGGTTCTTCCGTTCGGCGGAAAGATACTGCGTGTTGAATTAAAGGGTTCTTTGCTGAAGCAAATAATTGAAACGGGATTTTCACAGCCGGGAAGCGGCGGATATCTGCAATATTACGGAATGGAACAAACTGCAGCAGGATACAAAGTCAGAAATGCACTGATAGATGATAATAAGATCTATTCAGCCGCTGTAGCTGATTATTTGTTAAGCGGTATGGAACAGAATTTCGGCTATTTAACAAAAGATAATCCGGCCATAATAAAGATCACAGAACATGATGCCTCAGATAAAAATGACCTCGGCAACGATATACGTTTCGCGGTCATAAATTACCTTGAAAAATGGAACAGGTAACACTACCAACAATAATAGCGGGTGGATTCCTGCTGTTATCATTCATAATTTTATACATATATAAAAACAGGAAACGAAATGATTAATTTTGATAACATTCTCAAAGGATTTCTGGATAAAGATGGCAAGCTGAAGCTTTGGCCCGCTAAACAGGATAAAAAGCTTGCAGCGATCAAATACCTTGCCACAAAATTCGCAGTTAACAGGGAGTATACCGAAAAAGAAGTTAACGAGATCCTAAGGGCAAACCATACATTTAATGACCACCAGCTTCTCAGGCGCGAGCTGTTCGAAAAGGGATTCCTCGACAGAACCCTCAATGGCGCAAAGTATTGGAAGTCAAGCAAAAACCCTGCAGCGTAAGAAACTTACAGCTTAAGCAGTTTATTTACATTTATTTTTTCTTTGTGAAAGAAAGGCATTTAATCCTGCGGATCACTGCCCGTTCTTTATCTTTTCGTTATAACGCAGGTCAATCAACGAGCCTTTTGCTGAACCTTTGGTTCCGGTTATATCACGTTCTTTGCCTTCGGTATCAGTGACCAGCACTCCGGTATTTCGGGATTCGTCTTCGGCGGAGTATTCATCATAGAGCTTATAAGTGAATCCGTTGTTTTCAAAGGTAACATAATTCAGGTCAAGACCCGCATTTTCTTTTCCGCCCCCGCGAAAATAGTAACTGTAAGTGAAATTCTGCCACGAAGCCACATTCAGCTCTGCGGGATACTCAAGCTCAATCTTCTTGTTAGTTCCGAATCTGTAAACAAGGTAACTTTCGTTTTCACCTTTCAGCAGCACTGCAGATTTACCTGATTTAAGCTTGAACGAAAATATCAATTCCTCGCCGCTTTGGATGAGCTGTGAAAAGACCGGAGCAGAAAAAATGAATAGAAGCAGTATTATTAGTTTTTTCATATTTACTTTTTTTGGTATTTCCAGTTTCTCGATTTGCCTTCAGAAAGCCATTCAATTGCCGTATCTATGCGTTTATCCCGGGTAACATCCGTCTTGGCTTCACAGATCCATTCCAGGTATTCTCTTTTGTGCGATTGAGCGAATCCTTCAAACACACTCTTCGCCTTTTTATTCCTGTTTAGTTCTTTCTGAAACTCAGCGGGCATTTTGTATTCTACGCGCTTATGTTTAGGCTTATCAGCCCTGTTAAATTTTACACCTTCGTCATTTAGTTTCATCGCCTCCTTTATCCATCGCACCAAGATTGAATCTCCGGGAAGGTCTTCGATCGAAGAGATCTTGCCCAGATTACCCATTGAGCTTTTCGTTTCTTTCCCTGTAAGGATCCTGCTATCCTTCATCAGTGCGGCTTTCCAGAAAAATACTGAACAGTGTTTCTTAAATGCTGCAAAACCCATGAATGGTCCTTTATATTCAAACGCAGGCATTCCCCATTTTATCGTCTCTTCAACTTTGGGGCATGTTTTATGTATAAGCTTGCGAAGGTGAGTAAGAACCGGTTTTGCAAAATCAGCTGACTTTGCCAAATATGCGTCAATTCTCTTATCTTTTTTGCTCATTTAGTTTTGGTAAATTTAACAGGACAAAATAGCGGATTTACAGAATTATTTCAATTCTCAAATACTTTAAAACCAGTATGAATAATATATCTGCGGCTATGCATATAATAGAACAGCCGGAAGATACACCCTTTAGAGATGCAATCCTTCCGGCCGCTATTGCACTAGATCAAGAAACTGAGCTAATGCTTTATTAGTACTCATTGTAACAAAAGTTGAAAACAGACGTTCCAAAAAAGTGAAGCTGGTTACATAGTTTTACATTCGAGGTCCAAAATCGGACATAATGAGCGTTTCCGTGAATTATACTCCAAACTGAGTCAAATGGTGATCCAGATGTTTCCATGTGATGATACTCCACTCCTCAGGCGTAAGTGTGCCAAAAAACGGGTGCGGTTCCCTGCTGATCGCCTGCGGGCCTCTTTCGGCAAGGGATGAAACCAGCCTGAGCAGCTTTTTTTTTTCAGTTTCAAGGTCATGATCGCTTTTGGGTTTGAATTCATCGGCGGTTGGCACACCTTTTCGGAATGGTTTATCGCTCAAAACCACTTTAAGTGCCATTTTTCCGAACAGGATCCCCATTAAACCCCGCTTCGTCTTCAGCTCGCCCAGCGAAACACGGATCGGCTCCTGTAAATGGAAAAGCATTCCTGCCGCATCCATTTTTCCCCATAAGGGCTTTGACTCTGAATTTATCTTTCTGATACGGTTTATTATTTCTGCGTTATCTTCCTTATTGTACAGGCTTTTCATTTCTGTTTTTATATTTTCAAATTGTATTGATCACTGCAAATGTACTTTTTATATTTTACACCGGGGTTTGGATCGAAAAATCTCCGCAGCTACCGATGAATTTCAGGCAATTTATTCAATATGCCGGATCGTACATTTGCTGCTTCACGAATGCTTCAATATTATCAGGTTTTTTAATTCCTGCAAGTCCTTTTTCGAATATGTATTTTGTTACATCAACGGCTATCTGAGCCGATACATTTCTAATATCCTGGAAAGGAGGGTATATCAGACCTTTTTCAATATCGACCTCTGTCACCTGATTTGAAAGGGAGTGCAGCGCTGCTATAAACATTCCATCGGTAACGAGTTTAGCCTTTGTAGCATAAATTGCCAGCCCCATTGCTGGGAATATGTAAATATTGTTTCCCTGGCTGGGATAATATGTCTGCTTGCCAATTGTAACAGGTTCAAACGGACTCCCGGCAGCGAAAATGGCCCTTCCGTCGCTCCACGTATATGCTTCTTCTGCAGTACACTCGGAGTGCGATGTTGGATTTGAACACGGAAAAATTATCGGTCTTTGGTTTATACTGCTCATCAGCTCAATTACATCCTTATTGAAAGCGCCCTTAATTGTACTAAGTCCTATAATCGCAGTTGGCTTTATCGCAGCAACGGCATCGGCAAAATTGCTGCAGTTTATCTCGTTGTTTGCGAAGGCGGTCTTATGCTCTTCAAGCCCGCTTCGGGTTTTTGAAACTACTCCCTTGCTATCGAAGAGCCAGATATTCCGGAACGCCTCTTCTTTGGTTGATCCGCGCTCCATTAGTACTTCAGTAAGAAGTCCGGCAATACCAACAGCCGCCGCGCCTGCCCCAAGGAAAAGAAAACGGTGTTCTTCCAGAGGTAAACCTGATATCCTGCAGGCTGTAAGCAGGCCCGAGTTTATCACACTTGCTGTGCCCTGTATATCATCATTAAAACAGCAGACCTTTTCCCTGAAGTGTTCCAGTATCTTTATTGCATTTGTTCCGGCAAAATCTTCCCATTGAATACAGATATCCGGAAAGACTCCGGTTAGGGCGTTAACAAATTCCCCGATAAACTCTTCATATTCTGCACCGCGTATTCTGCGGGTACGCAGTCCGGGGTACAACGGGTCTTCCAGAAGCAGTTCATTGTTTGTGCCGGCATCAAGAACTATTGGCAGAGTATGTTCCGGGGGAACCCCGGCGCACGCAGTATAGAGGCATAGTTTGCCGATTGGTATTCCCATTCCGGATATTCCAAGATCGCCAAGGCCAAGTATCCTTTCACCATCTGTAACTACAGTAAAACGAACGTCTTTCTGAGGCCAGTTATTCAGTATGTTCCAAATATTGCCCCTGTCATTCAGCGATATATACATTCCCCTTGGCCTGCGGAATATATGGCCGAACTGTACGCATGCGTCGCCTACAGTTGGAGTATATATGATCGGCATATACTTCACAGGGTTATTCATTATAGTGCGGAAGAATAGTGTTTCATTGTTATCAAGCAATTGTAAGAGGAAAATGTATTTGTTTATGTTACGGGTCAGATGATCGAGCTGTTCGTTTACTCTCAGAAGCTGGGTCTTCATGGTTTCCACCCCATCAGGCAGAAGTCCGTTCAGCTTATATCTTATTCTTTCTTCTTTTGTAAATGCGGTACCTTTGTTTTTCCTGGGTTCATGCAGGAGGTTATAACCGGTTTGTTCCATGATATTTTTTCGTATAGAGGTGTCATGTGATGCATCAGAAAAGAGAGATTTCTTCCTGTTATATTACCTTAAGATACTCATTAGATCATGCGTATGAAATGGGATAATCAGAAAGTGCAGTATTCTGCTCTATTTGGGGACTTTTATCACTGGTTTCAGTCTGCAAACCCGTGAAACCAGGAAACGGTTACGGTTAAACAACTTGTAGAACAGCCAGGTTGCCTGACGGAAGGGAGGAATATTCAGCAGGTATCCTGCAGGGCTTGACCACCAAACAGTTTTCATACCAAAAATATATGCATCAGCGCCAACCAGCTTTTTTCCATCCGAAAAAAGAAGGATGATATCACGGTTTTCAAGCTCGCCGGGTAAGCGCAATTCTTCGCGCACCCATTTATCCTGCAGCATTGCAATACTGTAGCCGGTTCTTTCGATAGTTCTCTGCCAAAACGGTATCCACCAGGAGCAGAATCCGCACATGCCATCATATAGAACCCAGCCTTTAGGATTTTGCATTTCTTATCCTGATTATCGAAAATTGCAATGTTGATTTAGAAACTTCAGATGCCAGCTGTTTCAGTGAAGATAAAACTCTAATCTCTACATCTCTTTTTGCCATCTCAGCCAATAAATTATGAACTATCAAAACACTATTCGGTTTAACAATTTCATAGGAAACATAATACCCTGCGCCTTCATCAAGCAATGAAAAAGTTTCTATTGGTAACTCATACAGATATAGATCTGTTCGCTTGATCTTTCCCAGCCAGCTTTCTTCAATATTGACTATGTACTTTTTCTTTGAATTACGTATGAAAGTTTCAATATCTATTTGCTTAGAATCTGCTTTTGCATAAAAAGTAACCCTTGGACACTCCCTCGGCAGCAGGTAATTATGCAGCATTTCATCGGAGACTGCGAACACTAAATCCCCTTTAATGCCTTCATATTTTTGCGGTGATGGCCGCGGATGGAATTCCGTAATTCCGGGTTCTTCGCTAACATGGTAAAGCTTCATTCAGAATCTTTAAGTGAAATTGAATAAAAATCCAAACTCTCCAGCTTACGCCAGCCCGAATTTAACCAAAAACCGGCAGCTTCAGGGCTACTTCTATCTAAACCGATATTTATCCTAAGCATCCCTGCAATTTGCAGTGCTTCTTTACTCAAAATTACGAGGTTTTTTGCGATACCCTTTCTGCGGTGGTCTTTTTTGACGGCCAAATGATAAATATATCCATGCCTTCCATCGTGACCTGCCAATATCGCACCTACTAAACCGCCTTCAGGGTCCAATTTGCAGATATAGCTCATATTCTGATTTCGTTTAAGATAAGCAGATATAGAGTCTTTTGTATCATTTGGACTCAAACCCAGATTCTCTTTCCATAGCTGGGCTGCCTCGTCGTAGTGGTCCAGATTCATTATTTCATAAGAGTAACAATTCATTATTTTTGTTTGGATATTTTAAGTTGTAGGTTCTGTTTCAACTTCATATCGTCCACTCACTGTGAATTATGCCTACAATGTAAAATCTGTCTTCATATTTTTTGAATACCAGCTTCAGCGAGCGCCAGTCCATGCCGCTGTATTTTTCTTCGAATCCGGAAAAGTAGAACTCAACGAAAGGAAGTCCTTCATAAACCGCGCGTATATTATCCTGTGAATTTCCCGCGCCGAGTATCCTGTTAAAGCTGATCTTTTCTGCATTGTAGAAATCAACATCATATATATACTTTTTGATATAATTTTTCATGGTAAGCATAATCGGATCGCCGCTTCCGTCAAATGAGCCCCAGTTAAGTAGCTTCTTTTTGCTATTTGTGAGCAGGTTTGTGTATTCACTGGCTGTCAGCACAACGTCAATTGAGGTATCAATATAAGCGTAAGGAGAGAACCTTATTCCAAGAGCCGGATGGAAATAATAAGACATGAATTCATAATCCTTTTCCTTGAGTGCTTTCAGTATTTCAAGTGATTTTGTAGTTACCTGTGCTGAATCGTTTTCTGCAATTAAAGAATTTGAAGAAGGGATACAATATCCTGCTGAACCTGAGTAAGCGCATGAGCAAATTAGAAACGCGAGCAATACTACCTGTAAATGTTTCATGATTTGTAGTTTTTAATTAAAAGTGCTGAGATCTTACATTTCAAAATTACCAATTCATTTGTGCTTTTACAACAGAAACTCAGCATTGTAATACAGAAAATTAATCCGGTTTGTTTCTGAATCTAATTTATTCTTCTACTGCCAATCCGACTGGTTGTGCATCTATTTGTGTGACCAAAACAGTTGTAAACTATCCCGGCTAGTTCAGCCGGAATTTTTTATATCAATTAACTGCTCAAGATCTTTGACCTGTTATGTATTGCGTATTTCAAGCCTGTTACCTCTGCCTTCACCGTAAGATATTTTTAAAGCCAGTTTTATTTCTTTTCCATTTGCAGTTATTTTAAATTTATATTGTCCATTCATCATGTACTATTGCCACTAAATAGTACTTACCTTCATATTCCTTAAAAACCAAACGAAGTGCACGCCAATCCATTCCGCCGAATTTTTCATCAAACCCGGAAAAATAGCTTTCTGTGAATGGTAAGCCATCATAAATTACAAGTATGTTATTCTGTGAATTACCGCCGCCAAGACATTGATTGAGGGATGTCTTTTCGGCATTCAGAAAGTCAGCATCATACACAAATCTTTTAAAGTACTCTTTACTTGTCATTTTTATCGTGTCACCGCTGCCATCAAAATATCCCCAAATCCTTTTTTTATTAATGTATGCATTAAGTCTGAAAGTTGAAGGGGTTGCGGTTACATCGTTTGCCGTATCAATAAATCCATAAGGCGAAAACCTTATGCCATCTTCAGGATGGATATATTCGGTTAGCTTTTTATAATCTTTTTCTTTTATTGCTGTAAGTATTTCTTTGGTGAGATCAAGCAATACTGAATCATTTGTAGTCTGTAGTTCAGAATTATTTACAGTTTTAAAACTCAATAATTCAGCTGAAGCTGAAAACACTAGAATAATTAGCAGCAGTTTCAATTTTATCAAATTAAGTTATTAATTGTACCCAATTTACTCATCATTTGTTGTTAAAACAATTAAATATTATACCTTTAATTATTATGTATTTTTAACGATTTTTGTCAATTCATTAAACAAATTATCGTTTCAATAATGCGAATCAAATAAATGCTAAAATCGCTTTCAAAATTTACACGAAAAATATCAACTACTCTTGGCAGGCATGTAACAAAGCAAAGCCAGGGGCAGATAATAGCTTTAGGCGGCGGAGGTTTTTCAGATCAGCCGGAGAACCTGCTGCTGGATGAGTATCTGCTTCTACAGACCAATAAAGCTAAGCCAAAGGTGCTTTTCCTGCCGACTGCAGGAGGCGACCATGAAGATTATATTGCCAAATTCTACCGTGCATATAATAAGTTCAATTGTAAGCCAACACACCTTTCTCTTACAAAGAAGAACATCTCATACAGGAAACTGGAGCAGATCGTATTGTCTCAGGACCTGATCTTTGTTGGAGGCGGCAGTCCAAAATTCCTTATGCAGGTTTGGCGCAAGGCGGGGCTTGACCGTATCATTAAAAAAGCATGGAAGCAGGGCGTTATACTAAGCGGAATGAGCGCAGGTGCCATTTGCTGGTTTGAAGATGGTTTTACTAATCCCAAAGATGATGTTTGGCGCCGCATTAGCTGCCTGGGATTCCTTGAAGGCAGTTTCTGTCCGCACTACGATAAACGCGGCGAGCTGAGAAAGGCTTACCGCAAGATGATCTCTTCCAGCGAAATAGAAAGCGGCTATGGCGTACAGGATGGAGTAGCTTTGCATTATGTTGGCACAGAACTTAAATATATCGTATCCAGTTCGCCGGATGCGAAAGCTTTGTATGTCAAAAAGTCGGGATTCCGCGTTACGGAAAAGGAGCTGAAGCCAACCTACCTGGGAATATTGCATGAAGCGCATCAGCTTGATGCAAAAAACAGGATGTTGAATGATGAAGCGCCAATTGACTCAACAGCGATCGTTAAAGAATACATCAGGAGAATTAATGACCATGATATAGCCGGTCTGCTTGAAATGACGGATGATAATGCATCATTTATAGATTCAATGGGTATAAACACAAACGGCAAGCTTGAAATGAGCAAAGCATGGGAAGTACTGCTGACATTTTTTCCCGACTATACGGTTATCGCAAAGGATATTATCAGTAAGAATGGAATGGTAGCAGTTTTCGGTACGGCAAAAGGAACGCTTGCGGCAGATGGGCGCATACTTGCTGAAAATAAGTTTGAGATACCTGCTTCGTGGACTGCTACAATCGAAAATGGCAAGATCACACGCTGGCGCGTATATGCCGATAACCAGCCGGTAAGAAAGCTGATAGAAAAGTATAGCAAGAAACAAAAGTGAAAAGGGGCTTGTGACCTCTCCTCTAACCCTTCTCCTTTCGGCAGAGGAGACGGAGGGTGAGGTAATATTACTCTAAAAATACAAATTAAGTATTCATTCTGTAAATCGTTTTATTAGTAATGACGAAAAAAATACTGCTTTTAGGTTCAGGAGAGTTAGGCAAAGAATTTGTGATCGCTGTCAAGAGGCTGGGCCAATTTGTTATTGCCGTAGATTCATATGATAACGCCCCCGCGCAGCAGGTGGCAGATGAGCGCGAAGTGATAAATATGCTGAGCGGTGATGAGCTTGACAGGATCGTTGCTAAACATAAGCCGGATATCATAGTGCCCGAAATTGAAGCCATACGAACAGAGAGGTTTTACGATTATGAAAAGCAGGGCATACAGATTGTACCCAGCGCGAAAGCCGCAAATTTCACGATGAACCGCAAGGCGATCCGTGACCTTGCTGCGGGGGAGCTTGGTCTCAAGACGGCGCCGTATAAATATGCTTCAAATTTGAAAGAGTTTTCTGCAGCAGTCAAAGAGATTGGCATACCATGTGTTGTGAAGCCGTTGATGTCTTCATCGGGCAAAGGCCAGTCCGTTATCCGAAATGTTTCAGAGATCGAAAAAGCATGGGAATACGCTTCTATAGGCGGAAGGGGAGATTATAATGAGGTTATAGTGGAAGGATTTGTTAACTTCTTTACTGAGATAACACTTCTTACTGTCACACAAAAAAACGGAAGAACACTGTTCTCGCCCCCAATCGGCCACAGGCAGGAACGGGGCGATTACCAGGAAAGCTGGCAGCCGTGCGCTATATCCCCCGAACATCTGGCCGCAGCGCATCAAATGGCTGATAAAGTAACAAGGGCATTGACCGGATGCGGTATTTGGGGAGTCGAGTTTTTTCTTGCGGAGGATGGTGTTTATTTTTCTGAACTATCTCCCAGGCCGCATGATACGGGAATGGTAACACTTGCAGGTACTCAGAATTTTAATGAGTTCGAGCTCCATGCCCGCGCAGTACTTGGACTTGAAATACCGGAGATTACTCTTGAGCGTGCTGGAGCAAGCGCTGTGATACTTGCGCTCGATGACAACGCGACACAACCAAGGTATAGCGGACTCGAAGATGCTGCCAAATATCCAAAATCTGATTTGAAGATTTTCGGTAAACCTAGTACAAGGCAATATCGCAGAATGGGAGTGGCATTGGCATATGACAAAATAGGAACATCAACCGATGAGCTTCGCGTTAAGGCAAAAGAAATTGCGGATAAGATAAAAGTAGATTAATTTTTGACCTCACCCTCCTTCTCCCTCTCCTAAGAGGAGAGGGAGTGAAATAGACTCAGACATTTCGTTCCCCTCTCCTCCGAGGAGAGGGCTTAGGGGTGAGGTGATCAACCAATATTATCATGGGAAAATACATAGAAGTAAACCGTGAGCTGTGGAATAAAAAAACTCCGCTACATGTTGCTTCGAAATTTTATGATGTACCGGCATTCAAAGCGGGAAGGTCAACCCTTAATCCCGCCGAACTGGAGTCACTCGGCGATGTTAAGGGTAAATCCATGCTTCACTTGCAGTGCCATTTCGGCTTAGACTCCCTAAGCTGGGCGAGAATGGGAGCCAAAGTAACAGGCGTAGATCTTTCAGACCTTTCAATTGATGAAGCCAGAAAGCTGAATGACGAGCTCTCTCTTGATGCGGAATTTGTTTGCTCAAATGTGTATGACTTGAAAGATGTTCTCGATAAAAAATTTGATATAGTTTTTACCTCATACGGCACAATAGGCTGGCTGCCTGATCTTAACCGCTGGGCTGAAATTGTATCGCATTTCCTTAAGCCCGGAGGAACTTTTTTTATTGCGGAATTTCACCCGGTGAGATGGATGTATGACGATGATTGTGTGAATATCGATTATTCATATTTCAACAAGGGTCCCATTATCGAAGAAGTTGCGGCTTCATACGCGGATAGGGACAGGGCAGTGAACCATTTATCCTACGGCTGGAATCATCCGCTAAGCGATGTTTTTTCAGCTTTGATGAAACAAAACCTTACTATAACAGAGTTTAAAGAGTATCCGTATAGCTATTATAATTGTTTTACAAATGCAGTACAAAATGAGGCCGGTTACTGGGAAATGAAAGGATTGGAAGGTAAAATGCCTCTGATGTATTCATTAAAAGCCGCTAAAAAATAAACAATTCTAAAATGAAGAAATTATTTGTGTTGTTTCTGTTTTCTGCTGTTTCTCTTTTTTCGCAAACCCAAAAAGATCTTTGCGGTTCGTGGCAGTCCGCGCCCAACGTAGCGGCCGGCTATGATGATACTTTTACATTTAATGAAGACGGTACGTTTTACTATTTCAATAACCAGATGGATTGCAGCAAAAGGGAAGTCGGCTATGGAGGATTCTGGGAGCTGAAAGGAAGATCGATCGAGCTCACCGTAACTTATTACGATATTGAGAAAGGCGGATGGCTGGAGCCGGCAGATGGAAGCTGCGGCAGTGATTCAATGCTTGTGGGCTCTGTGATCGTAAAATCATTTGCCTTTCCGTATGAATCAGAAATTCTGCGATTATCAAATTATAGCAAAGAGATGTTGGATGAGACCGAAAGACAAACTATAGAGATCAACAACAGGAAACACTGGTACTTTTCTAAATTTGAATATTGAGAAATCTATAAGATGAAGGTAAAAAACTTAAGGGTTGATAAGCTTACTGAAAAGAACATTCCGGCATTCAAAGCATATTTCAAAAAGTATTCACATGAACAGGATGAATCAAATCCGCCGCTAGATGATTTTACGATCAATGAGGATGATCCGGTTTACCTTCTGATTGAAGATGGTAAAATATCAGGAGCTGCAGCGTTAATGCTCCATCCCGAGTACCGCGAATCGCGGTTGGCCCGATTCAGGATATTCCATACTATCTATGGGGATTATATCTCTTATAACAAGCTATTAAACAGTATTTTACTCCATACATCCGGACTCACTTCTATTTACGCATTTATTGAAGATAATTACAGCAATATTGCAAATATATGGGTTGATTTAGGTTTTGAAGCCCGAAGATTTGCATGGATACTCAGACGCCCGGTAGGGAATAATACCAAGCCTGAATTTCCACCGGGATTTGAAATGCGCACATTCCGTGAAGGCATAGATGAAGAACACTGGTGCAGAATTACAAACGATGCATTTGAACATTCATTAGGGCATGTAAGAATGACACCGGAGAAATTGACTCATTGGAAAATTGACCCTACTTACATTGAAGACGGAATGAAGATGCTGTGGCACGATGATAAACCTGTTGCCACGCTTGCATTGATACGGGAAGAGCAAAATGGAGAAGAAGTGCTTTACATTGATGCGATCGGTGTGCTGACTGAATACCAGGGCCGGGGACTTGGACGTAACCTTCTCAAGTTTGGGATCCAATACGCTGCAGAAAACAATTTCAGTAAAGTAATGCTTTCTGTAAACGGAGAAAATGAAAAGGCTGCGGCCATTTATTTTAAAGAAGGATTTGAAAATGAAGCGCTGTACAAATGTTATTACCTGGATGTAAATACTAAATAAAAGGAAATAGTTTTGGAAAAAGAAATAGAGCTTAAAGAAGGTTTTTTGGAGATTATAAAAAATTCACTGAAAGAAAATACATTCGTTAAAATGACGCTGGGCAAATACCGGGGGTCTGAAGACGGGTTGGAAAACATCTATGTAACGCCGGTTAAACTGAAAGAAAGCATTAAGCTTGCTTTCCGTTACAAATACAAAACCCGTGATGTTTATAAAAATCATGAGCCTGAAGAAGCGGCAGCGATCATCGAAGATGAGCTCGGGAAAAATTTCCTGCACGGCGGATTGTTCACAACGCAAAATGATTTTGTGCTGGAGTATAATAAACGCCGCATTCCCAGAACTTATACGCGCAAAGCATCATTTACAAGGGTAGAGGTCAAAGAACACAACCGGGTTAAGACACGGCATATCGATAGCAAAGATAAGTATTTTTTCCTGCTGGGCATTACTAATGCCAAAGGCGAAGTGAAGGCAGATAAATATGATAAGTTCCGCCAGGTAGATAAGTTCATTGAGATACTGCATTCACAATTGGAAGCAGGCGAACTGAATGAAAAAAATCAGCTTACAGTTGCTGATCTCGGCAGCGGCAAGAGCTATCTTACTTTTGCTGTTTATAATTACCTCAACAATAAGCTTGGTATCAAGACAACTGTTACGGGGATCGAACAGCGGGCTGACCTAGTGGAAATTTCAAACCATGCTGTTGAAGAGTGCGGATTCACAGGACTGAAATTTGCACAAAGCAGCATTAACGAGCAGAAGCTGAAACATACTGATATCGTGATCGCGCTGCATGCCTGTGATACTGCTACCGATGATGCTATTGCAAAAGCCCTGAAAGCTGAGGCAGGTATAATAATTCTCGCTCCATGCTGCCAGAAATATGTTCGAAAGAATATCAATGTTCCGGAATCGCTTAAGCCGGTTTTCAAACACGGGATACTTGAAGAGCATCTATCATCATTCGTTACTGATGGTCTGCGTGCGCTGGTGCTGGAATCATACGGTTACGAAACCAAAGTATTCGAGTTTATTTCCGGTGAACATACAAGCAAAAACATAATGATCACCGCAGTAAAGAATGAATACAGTGAAGATACATATCTTGAGAAGGTTGTGGAAATTGAAAAAATGAAAGCGCAATTCGGGCTTAATGATTTTTATCTCGATAAACTGATAACACAAAAATAAAATATGCTTAAAACTGATATCAGCAGAATATATTCATTCGTTTCCGCAGAAGAGATCAATGCGATGCAGCATGAAGTTTCCGAAGCTAACAGGCTGCTTTATTCTGCTTCGGGCAAGGGGAGTGATTTCCTCGGCTGGCGTGACCTTCCAACACAGGTAAAGGAACAGGAGATAGCTGATATAAAAGAATGCGCTGCAAAGCTGGCATCGCACTCAGATATTATTGTAGTAATTGGCATTGGCGGTTCATACCTTGGCGCACGAGCCGTTATTGATGCGCTCTCGGATAACTTCAATCCGCTGCTTACTAAGGAAGAAAGAAAAGCGCCGCTTATTGTATTTGCCGGTGAGAATATTGGTGAGGATTATCACTACGAGTTGTTGAAGATACTTGATCACAGAGATTATTCCGTAATTGTTATTTCCAAATCAGGCACCACAACAGAGCCTGCCATAGCATTCCGCCTGTTCAAAGCACACCTCGAAAAGAAATACGGCGATCTTGGTGCAAGAGATCATATTGCTGCAGTAACAGATAAAGCTAAGGGCGCATTGAAAAAGCTTGCAGATGCAAAAGGTTACCAGACATTTGTAATCCCCGATAATGTAGGAGGCAGATTTTCGGTGCTTACACCCGTAGGATTGCTTCCCATAGCGGCTGCGGGCTTTGATATATCCGCACTGCTTGCAGGCGCTGCAGATATGGAACGAATATGCAAATCTGCTGACGATATTGAGTCTAACCCGGCTGATCTTTATGCTGCGGCACGGAACGCGCTTTATCGCAAAGGTAAATCAATTGAAATACTCGCCGCATTTACTCCAAACCTGAACTACATAATTGAATGGTGGAAGCAGCTTTACGGTGAATCTGAAGGTAAGGAAGGAAAAGGGATTTTCCCCGCAGGAGTGAACTTTACTGCTGATCTTCATTCGATGGGGCAGTGGATGCAGGAAGGCACCCGTTCTATTTTTGAAACTGTGATAAATGTTGAAGCTCCCAAATATACCTTGCTGGTACCGAATGATGCTGAAAATCTGGATGAGCTGAATTTTCTTTCGGGCAAACGCCTTGCTGAAGTGAACCGTATGGCAGAGCTTGGTACAATGCTCGCTCATGTTGAAGGCGGTGTACCAAATATTTCTGTTTCTATTGATAAGCTTAATGAAGAAAATCTTGGCGCGCTGATATACTTTTTCGAAAAAGCCTGTGCGGTCAGCGGATATCTGCTGGGTGTGAATCCATTTGACCAGCCCGGGGTGGAAGCATATAAGAAGAATATGTTCGCCCTGTTAGGTAAACCCGGATTTGAATCCCTGAAAAGTGAGCTTGAAGGTAAGCTCGGAAGCTCATGAATAATCGGGGAGTGAGATGATTTGAAAGGATTTAAAACCGAACTCGGAGTTATGAAGTGGCGAATGCCTTCACCTGCGCAGGCAGTAGTTATGATCGGGATATTTATCGCTCCCGTTTTAGCAGGTGTCTTTTTTTATGATACTATCCCTTCCGCACTACGAATTCCGCTTTTTATCATATGGTTTATTGCAGCATATGCTGCTTATATATACATCCTTATGCATGGACGGGGAAAACAGAAGCACACTATCGTAGAAGCATCTGCCTTGAGGGGTGAGTTCAATATTGATAACAACTGGATAACCTACTTATCAATTTATCCATTTGCAGCTTCGATAGGCGCATTTTTTAATAGGTATTACCTGGCCGGTGCCATATTGATCCTCGCCGGAATTGCACTGATTGCCGCCGGAAAATATTTCAGGAAGAAGATACGTATAGATGAAAACGGGCGATTGTTTATCCGGCAAAGAGGCGAAGAATTGCTTATTGAATTCAGCAGGCTTGCCAGCGTTGAAGGCAGGCTGAAAAAAATGAGCGCGGAATCGATCTATAATCCATTGATAACATTTCATTTCAGAGAAGGATTTTCTGACGTAAATGCTGTAAAATTGAAAGTTACTGTACTTAGGTCAGTGGAATATGGAACCTATAGCCCCTCTAATCTTATTTTACAGTATGTAAAGTACAGATGCCTTGAAAACGGATTCAATTTGGTGTACCACAACGCTGAAGAAACCGACTGGCGCGCAGAAAAAATTTAAATAAAATATACCAACCATGAAGAAATTACTATTTTGTTTTATGCTGTTTCTTGCAGCAGCCAATATTTCGTATTCACAGAAGAAGCCATGCTGCGATGATGAATCAGGCACCACAGGCAGCGATACCAAGTCCGGCGAGATAACAGCACCTAATGTTATGGCATCGTTCGGTAATGATGAAGGATTCAAAAACGAACATCCCCAGCCGCTTGATTTTAAGCTGACTGACGGTAAGGGCTCGATGGTAACATATAAAACTGCTGATGGCACGGATGCATACGGTTACGAAGTGAAAGCAGATAAGCCTACCGATAACTGGGTGCTTGTTTTTCATGAGTGGTACGGCCTGAATGATTATGTAAAAAGGGAAGCTGAAGAGATCGCCGCAAAGCTTGGCAATGTTAATGTTTTGGCTGTTGATCTGTATGATGGAAAGGTTGCCACAAATAATGATGAAGCTGTGAAGTATGTTCAATCAGTTGAAAACGCACGCGCGCTGAGTATTATAGGTGGTGCAAGAGATCATGCCGGTTCAAGCGCTGTGTTTGCAACTCTGGGTTGGTGCTTCGGCGGCTCATGGAGCAACCAGGCGGCAATTGAACTTGGCGATAGATGCAAGGCTTGCGTGATCTATTACGGAATGCCTGAGCAGAGTACCGAACGCCTCGCATTGCTTAAGGCGCCTGTGCTTGGAATATTCGCGAATAAGGATACCAAGATCACTCCTGAAGTTGCGGCGAAGTTTGAAGCAGACTTAAAGAGCCTGAACATTCCCGCAAGCATTTATGAGTTTGAGGCTAACCATGGCTTCGCAAATCCAAGCAATCCAAAGCATGATGCGGCAGCTACCGAAGAAGCTAAAGAAAAGACTTATGGTTTTTTGATGGAGAAGATGAAGTAAACGAAATTAGGGCAATATTTTATGTTCGTGGGGAAAAAGGCTCTATGAAACTTCGTAATAGAAGATATTTATTTCCGAGATTTTCTTGAATGCTGAGTCAGAAGTAATTATAGGGATGTTATGATATTTCGCGGCGGAGGCAATTAATGCATCCGGAATTTTTAAGTTATATTTCTTCCTGAAATAGATCGCTTCCTGCTTAATGATCGAGTTAACATCCACTATGATGCACTGTTCAAGTAAACTATTTATAAGCTTAATTTCAGTATTGTTAAGGCTTTTGCTGCTGAACAGTTCAATTTCAGTTATAAAGGATAAATATACTCTTTTGTTTTCAAGAAGTTCCGAAAGGCTGTTATTACCATTTAACAGGTAGATGATAATATTTGTATCCGCAAGAATTCTATTTCCATTCATTTCTCAACCTTTTTTGAATGCTCATTGCATCTTCACTGAATTTCACTTTTCCGCAAAATTCTGAGGCATTGAAAATCTTGTCAGTTTTCAAAGGTTTCACATTTTCCAGAAGCTTTTTTGCTTCTCTTTTTTTTTTTTTTTTTTTTTAAT
>JACSRQ010000228.1 GCA_014879675.1 Ignavibacteria bacterium | reverse complement strand
ATGACCGGGATTGAACCGGTGACCTCTTCCTTACCAAGGAAGTGCTCTACCAACTGAGCTACATCAGCAAGAAGAATTAAAGAACTTATGTCGCAACTTTGAAGCAATTTTTTTCCAGTGGGTAGGGAAGGATTCGAACCTCCGAAGGCATGAGCCGACAGATTTACAGTCTGTTGCGTTTAACCACTTCGCTACCTACCCTTAAATTTCAAACTCCAAAAATATCTAAAAAATAATCTAAAATCAAGTGATTTTTGCCTGTTGGAGGGTATAATGGCGATTTTAGTAATCCATGAGTTTTATATCGCCGCTGCTATAACTGATAATTTCCCCATTCGTTTCAATTGAAATTGTTCCATCCTCGTTTAAGCTATTAATAAAACCATACTTTAACGATTCATTTCCCATCGAAAAACTGCATTTTTTACCCGTCATATTTGTTGATTTTAACCACAAATTAAATAGTTGTTTGTGATTTTGGGATTCAAGAAGATGAATATTATTCTTTAAATTTGTTAATAGTTGAACTAATAATCCATTCAGGTCATGTTGTTTTCCGGTTATATCAGAAATTGAAGCTGCCTTAATTTCCGGCCCGAAATTAAGCTGATTAACATTCAATCCGATGCCGATTACATATTCGCTGGTCTTGAGGATACTCTCAGTTAGAATTCCGCAAAGTTTACTGCTATTCCATAAAACATCATTTGGCCATTTTATGCTCAGAGGAGCAGTTCCAACATTATCCTTTTTTAGAAATTGCTGCAGTGTGTCAAAAATGATGTAGGATACAAAAAATATCACATAGCGGTTCAGGTCAGGGGAGATATTAAGCTTCAGCTTCAACGAAAATGTCAGATTTTCATTTGGGACTGATAACCACTTCCTTCCAAGTCTGCCCTTGCCGGAAGTTTGAAATGAAGTTAATACAACTGCATTTGATCCGCACTCTTCTTTTTTTGCAAAGTCATTGGTGGAAGGGATTTCTTCAAAATAATACAGCTCATTGTAAAACGGTTGAGCTTTGATATACGAATTTATTAATTCCGGATCTATCAACCAGGTGTTAGTTTAATTCTTCTAATAAGGGATTATCACAATCCAAGCATCTGTTACCGCTCATCTGCTTTAGGCTTCTTTGCGCGTTTATTTTCCGAGTTATCGTCGCGATTTTTTCGATAGCTGTCCTGCGGGTCGTTTGCTTTGGCACGGGTGCTGTTACTATCCGAATTGTCATCAATTCTCACTGGCGGCTCTTCATCTTTATAAACGGGATCTTCATATTTCTCTTCTTCTTTAACTTTTTCGCGTACTTCTTTTTTACCGCTGGAAAATTTGCCGTAATTAAGCGCTTCATAAAGATCAACTCTTCCGTAACCATAATATTCATCCCAGCCGGATTTGTCTTCACGGGGATCGCCAACCTGGTCCTGCGCAGTAGATGTAATTATCTCTCTTAAGTCTTTATTTGTTCTGGATGGATCCTGCGCAAGAAGTACTGACGCAAAACCGCTTACATAAGCCGTAGCCTGTGATGTTCCGCTCCAGTAAACTTCATAATTGTAATTATCTTTGAAATCGAGCCCATAAACCCTGTTGCCGGGTGCAACAACAGCAATGTGTTTTCCCCAATTGCTTCCGCCGCCCCAGGTAAACTCTCTGCATCTGTTGTCATCGGTATCGGTAGCACCAACTGCGAGCACATTTTTGAAGCTGGCAGGGTAGTATGTGTCGCCGTTATTTTTGTTCATCATGCTTGCAACTATCAAACTGCCTGCTTCATAAGCAAAGTTGATGGCGTTTTCGAGCGTCTTGGAATAATCATAACCGCCTTCACTCATATTTATGATCCTTGCTCCGTTGTTTGCAGCATAGTACAACGAGGCTGCCCACCATGAATACTCACCTAGATTTTCATCATCGAGGTTTTTGCATACCATAAGTCTGCATTTCTGATCGATACCTGCATAACCAAGGGAGTTATTTGTTGAAGCTCCAACTGTACCGGCAATATTAGTGCCGTGGCCGCCATCATCCTTAACATTCGAGTTGTCATAAGCGAAGTTATAGCCGTTAATGTCATCTACAAAACCATTACCGTCATCATCACGGCCGTTTTTTACTTCTTCGGTGTTTACCCAAATTCTCCCGCTAAGATCAGGATGGTCGATCTTCGTACCTGAATCAAGTATGCCAACAACAATTTCTTCGCTGCCGGTAGTTATTTCCCATGCCTTTAGAATGTTCATATCAGCATTACGCCTGCCTGTGCGGCCGGTTGAAGTTTTCTGTGAACCGTCGTTACTCAAACCCCATTGCCTGTTAAAAAATTGATCATTGGGAGCAGATGATATATTTAAATTACTGCCCTTAACTCCGGCAGATTCGCCGATAAAGTCCGGTTCAGAAAAATCAACTTCATTATTTTTACTTATCTGTTCGGTAAGAGAGGGGATATCCTGTTTCCCTTCAAAATAAATCACATGATATGTCTCAAGCTCATATTTTGAATAGAGCATGAAGTTCTTCCTGTTATCCCTTGGGAAGAGAAGCTTGGTTGATTTTACTTCAACATTCAAAGAGCCAAGTAAATTTTTTATCCTTTGCTCATACAAACTCATGCCGGGGTTTGATGCAGCGAGAACATCAACCGATTTTTTCATCTTAACAATGAAATGATCCGCTGCGAAACGTGAAACGTTTTTCTGCTCGGTTGTCTGAACTCCATGGAATGGGAGCAATACAACTACCCCAGTTACCAGCAAAAGAATAAAAAGTTTTTTCATACTCGGTTGTTTGATCTAAAAATTATATTTTAACCCTGCCGATATCCTCGTTCCGTCAGCCATTATCCTGCTGTTTATTGGATTGCTGATCGAATAAGTATTCCCGTTTACTGTCAGTGTACTTACCGGAAATGAATCTTTCGACTCAAAAGAAGCCTCTCTGAACTTAAACTCAAAATTTACAGATAAGTTCCTTTCGAAAAAGTACTCCAGTCCGGCCATAATATTCAAGCTGTAACCCGGTTTTTTGGAAATATTGGTGCTGTTATATGGACCGATAGAACGGGTACGGGAGCCAAAATACATACCGCCGCCTCCTCCAATGAATATCTTGAATCTTTCTGAGCTAACCGGAAGCCTCCATTTAAGGCCGGCTTCAATTGGCAGTATCTTGTATTCTTCTGTGAAGAGAACAGTAGAAAAGGCAGTATCGTTTTCCAGCCTCAGCTTCATTTCGTTATCTTTCACCTTTAGATATTCGGTAGACACGTAGAACATTACATCAAAATTTGAAAATGAGGGGTCGTATGTTAGTTCGGCGCCATAGCTGTAGCCGCCGTTCATTTCAACAGAAACATCCCTGATGAAATAGATCTCGGAAGCTATATTATCCTGAAGTTCAGCCGCAGATACATAAGCGGCGAATAACTGGATCGAGAACTTTTTGTTCTCGTCAAAATAAACGGGCTTTTCATTGTGTATTTGAGAGTATAAAAAATATGGGTTCAATAATAATATCGAACCCATAATAAACACAATCTTCTTCTTAAAATTGATCAAATTAACTCTGTTTAAGTTAACTAACGGTACAGCTTATCTCTATTGTCTACAATTTCCGCTTTTTCTTTCAAATCTGCAATCCAATCCTGAACAATTGTTTGTTTTTTCTGAGTAACCAGTGATTCACGAAGCGTATTAAACTCTGCCTGGAATTTAGCCTGGTCAAAAGCTGAGATATTTTTCATTGCTACTATATAATATCCTTTGGTTGTACGTATCGGTTCAGATACCTGTCCGCTTTGCAGCTTGAATACCGCATTATTGAAATCAAAATCAGGACCGATCGATGGGGAAGGAGCAGTTACTGTAACAGTATCAGCCTTGCCGATCATGATCTGAGAGTTTACAGCTTTGAGCGAATTGAGGTCATTGCCGTTAATTTTTGATTTCAGATCTGTTGCCTGCTGCTTCACTATCTCAAGTTTCTTTTCGGTTTTTACAAGTGTAGGCAGCTGCGCTACTTTGGTTTCTTCGAAAGTATAGAATCCTGCCGGGAACTTGTCTGTAATTACATACACAGCATAACCGGTTTGAACCTTTATAGGTTCACTGATCGTGCCTTTTTCTCCGGTGAGCGCAAATTTTGTAACTGTCTGGTTCTGCCCAATGCCGGGAATAAATCCGACCTTTGTAACATAACCCGGTACATCAACCATTTGCAGCCCTATCTTTTTAGCTTCTTCTTCTATGTTGCCTTTTGCTGAAATAAATGCAAAATCTTCGGCTTTCTTGCGGGCTATGTCTTTTGTCCGGTTCGAAGCTTTTACGGTCTTCTTAATATCGGCAAATTTGAACTCTTTGCTTTGCCTGTTTTTTACTCTTATAATATGGTAACCAAATTGCGTTTTAACCGGTCCTACTATATCTCCAATAGTGGCGCCTAAAACTGCGTCTTCAAATTCTTTTACCATCGCACCCTTGCCGAACCATCCAAGATCTCCGCCTTTGAACTTATTTCCGGCATCATCAGAATTTTCAGCAGCGAGTTTGGTGAAGTCTTCACCTGATTTCAGCCTTTGAGCGATCTGATCTGCTTTCTGTTTTGCGGCATTGGTATCAGTTCCGAAGTTTACAAGTATGTGCTGCGCGTTACTGAAAGTTTCGGTACCTTCTTTTGTTTCAAGCAGTCTGACCAAATGCAGACCATCGCTCGAAAATATTACATCTGAAACACTATCCTTGGCTGCATTGAATAAAAACGCAGCAACTTCAGAGCTTACTTCGTTTGGTTTTGAAAATACGTTTGTAAACTTGGTAAGAGAGTTATCGTTAACCGGAACATATGTTAAAGTATCACCCGGTACAAGTTTTTTGAGGTCTTTTATCAGAGCTCTCATCTGCTTCTCGGTGGATACTGTATCATCCATTGTTGCTCCGTCAGGGAAGATTACATATCTCAGCTTAGCCGATTCATCCCTTTTAAACTCATCTTTATGTTTATCATAGTAAGCCTTCATCTCATCATCAGAAACCTGAACCTGAGCATCTGCAACACTGTTAGCATCAAGGAAAACATAATCAAACGATGCTTTTATGTTGTCATCTTTATACTTCTGCATTACTTCGCCTTCAGTTACCCTTACAGTACCGGTAATAACACTTTGCAGCTTCTGTGAAAGAAGAGTTTGTTTAAGGTATTCTTCAACCTGCGCCCAGAATTTCTGGATCTCAGGAGTTTTGGTTGCAAGTGCCTGCTGGTAAACTGACATATTAAACTGGCCTGTTGAATCAACAAAATTCTGTTTGATAGGATCAGGCAGAGTTTGCGGTGAATTGTAAACCCAGTTAAGTATTTCCTGGTTTGTTACAGTTATTCCAAGCCTTTTAATTTCCTGTTCGGCAAGTATCTGGGTAACCATCTGGTCCCAAACCTGGTCCCTGATCATCTTGATGAGATTTTCATCCGGGTCTTCACCTGTCTGCTGTCTCTGCTGGTCAATCGCAAAATTGACCTGGCTTTCATAATCTGTATACTTGATCTCTTGTCCGTTTACAGAACCAAGTTCAGTAACCTGGCCTCCGCGCATCCCGAGATAATCCATGCCCCACTCAAAAACGATGGTACCAAGGAAAGCGAGAATCAATATAATCAGAATAATGTGCGTCTTATCCCGCAGCTTATTCATTAAGCCCATATGTATTTAAACCTCTCTTTTACGCCGTGAATTTGACATCAAGCGAAATATTCATTGAAAATGATGAAAAAACAAACACAAATATAGTTTTATGTCAGTCAATAA
>JACSRQ010000245.1 GCA_014879675.1 Ignavibacteria bacterium | reverse complement strand
CAGCATTTGGATCTTTCCTGGGTTAGGCTAAGTCCATCAGGTTTTGGTTCGTCTCTATGAGTGCAATCACAAACTTTTGAATCACCCATCATTTCGCAGATCATTAATTGAGTAGCGAAGCTGAAATTTGACAAAATCAGCATAAATGAAAGTGGTACAACAAAATATTTATTGAATGCTTTTTTCACTGATTAAAGTTAACAATTTCCAATACTAGATACAATGTCTTATATAAGTAACCTGTTAAATATAGATATAGTTTCACTTTGTTGAATATTCGATTAAATTAACACCTTGAAAATAACGTAAAAACCCTTAATTTTGTTGTATATGTAACGCGAAAAGTTAATTTCTTTCAATTTACGGACTGATTAAGTGAAGAATACAAAGTTACTGTTTTTGATTTCAATAGCCGTGATATTTGGAGTTAACTTATTTTCAGGTTCCATAAACTCTTATTACTATCAAATAATCATTTACTGCGGTATTAACATTGTTCTGGCAACAAGCCTTAATCTGATTAACGGATATACCGGACAATTTTCGCTTGGACATGCCGGATTTATGGCAATAGGCGCGTACGTTTCGGCAGCTCTCAGTACTTATCTTGCCCCTACCCTGCTTTCAGTTTTCGGCGATGGTACTCTAGGCCGTTCTGCTTGGTTTATCCTGGTTCTGCTTATGGGCGGAACGGGTGCAGCGATTGCGGGAATAGTTGTAGGTGTTCCTTCACTCAGATTAAAAGGTGATTATCTTGCAATAACAACTCTTGGTTTCAGCGAAATTATCAGGGTAACCATTCAGAATTTAACTTCGATCGGCGCATCACAGGGATTCCGCGGCGTATATGTTTACGATAACGGCGTGCGAAGTCTGGAAATGGTACCCGAGCTTAGCAGCGTTGCTTACAAATTTTACGATATACCGAAGTACACCGATTTCTTCTGGGCTTTCCTGGTTGTGGCAATAATAATTTTCGGCATAACAAACCTGATGCGCTCAACCTACGGCCGCGGATTCATAGCCGTGAAGGATGACGAAATTGCAGCCGAAGCAATGGGTGTAAATACTACCAGATTCAAAGTTACAGCGTTTGTTATCGGCGCCTTTTTTGCAGGGGTTGCAGGCGGCCTGTATGCGCACTTCCTGCAGTATATAAATCCCGAAGATTTTAACTTCCTCCGTTCCGTTGAAATAGTTGCAATGGTTATACTGGGAGGTATGGGCAGCACCTTCGGTGTTGTGCTTGCTGCTATCATACTAACAGTTTTGCCTGAACTGCTGCGCGATGTACAGCAATACAGGATGATAATTTACGCGCTTCTTCTGATAATTATGATGCTGCTCAGGCCGCAGGGCTTGTTTGGTATTAAGCTTGAACGCAAAAAGAAAAAAGTATCACCTGAAGAAGCACCCGAAGCTACATTAAAGGACTAACGACAATTTGGAATTACTTAAGTTAAATAACTGTACTATCAGATTCGGCGGATTGACTGCCGTAGATAGCCTTGATACATTCGTTGGCAATGATGAGCTTGTCGGAATGATCGGTCCGAACGGCGCCGGCAAAACTACAGTATTCAACATTATCACGGGTGTGTACGATCCAACAGAAGGCGACGTGCTCTTCAACGGTGAGAGCATAGTAAAATACAAGCCTTACCAGGTTACACATAAAGGTATCGCAAGGACTTTCCAGAACATCAGGCTATGCCCCAGCCTCTCGGTTAAAGATAATGTTAGGGTATCTTATAACAATAAGTGCAAATCGAGGCTGATTAGCTCAGTACTTCAGCTTAAAGGATACCATGAAGAAGAAAAGCAGATAGATGAAGAAATTCACGGACTGCTTGAGATGTTTGATCTGCATGTTGACGCGGATGAATACGCTAAGAACCTGCCATATGGCGATCAGCGCAAGCTTGAAATAGTACGCGCTCTTGCAACCAAGCCAAAGCTTCTTTTGCTTGACGAGCCTGCCGCGGGGATGAATCCTTCAGAGAAAAAAGACCTCATGCACCTGATACAGACGGTCAAAGACAAGTTTAAGATATCAATACTTTTGGTTGAGCATGATATGAGCGTTGTAATGGGAATCTGTGAAAGAATATTTGTTCTTGATTACGGAAAAAAGATCGCCGAAGGGAAACCAGAAGAAATTCAGAAGGACCCGAAGGTTATTGAAGCGTATTTGGGAGAACCGGCGAAGAAGAGTTAAAAAATGTTAAAAGTAGAAAATCTGGTTGTAAATTACGGTGCAATAAATGCCATCAGGGGAATTTCAATTCACGTGCCTGAAAAATCGATCATTACACTGATCGGCGCAAACGGTGCGGGCAAAACCACAACGCTCCGCGCTATTTCAAGCATTGTTAAATCCGCCGAAGGCAGCAAAGTGATTTATGACGGGAAAGATATCACAAATCTGCCGCCGCATAAGATCGTTGAAGCCGGACTTTGCCAGGTACCCGAAGGCAGGCTGATATTTGCAAATCTGACAGTTAAAGAAAATCTGGATATGGGCGCTTACCTCAGAAAGGATAAGCAGAATTTCGCAACTGATCTGGATTTTATATTTTCAATTTTTCCCAGGCTAAAAGAGAGGATCAAGCAGCCGGGGGGAACGCTCTCCGGCGGCGAACAGCAGATGCTGGCAATATCGCGCGCATTAATGAGTAAACCAAAAATGCTGCTGCTTGATGAGCCATCACTGGGAATAGCGCCGCTATTAACCAAAACAATTTTTGAAAAGATCGTTGAAATCAATAAAACGCTCGGAATGACCATCCTGCTGGTAGAGCAGAATGCTAACCTTGCACTGGCTGCAGCAAATTACGGCTATGTGCTTGAATCAGGGAATATAATTCTGGAAGGTCCTGCAAAGGAACTGGCAAACAATGCCGAGATAAAAAAGGCGTATTTGGGAGAGGTCTAGGGGATTTCGGATTTGGGATTGTTGATTTCGGATAGTGGAGTGGTGATTGCGGAATAACATGATTTCGGATTTGAGATTGGTGATTTCGGATTAAAAGCCGTAGATTGTAGAATATATTTTACTATTAGAGGATTATAAAGGAAGTGAGTAAAATGAATTCGCAGGAATTAAAAGATAAATCAAAACAGTTTGCATTAAGGATTATTAAGTTAACTGAATCACTTCCAAAACTCGGGCAGGCGATGTGATTGCACGGCAGGTGCTTAGGTCAGCAACTTCTGTGGGTGCAAATTACAGGGCAGCTTGCAGGGCGAGATCGAAAGCTGACTTTGTATCAAAGATCACCATAGTCGAAGAAGAAGCTGATGAATCGCTTTATTGGCTGGAAATTATTAAAGACTCAGGGTTGATCAAGCCCGAAAGATTGCAGGAAATAATGAAAGAAGCAGATGAACTGGTTGCAATATTTACGAGCAGCGGAAAAACTGCAAAGCAGAATAATCCGAAATCAACAATCCGCAATCCGAAATAACGTGAATCCGAAATCGGCAATACGCAATCCGAGATAACGTGATCCGAAATGATAATAAAAGTTTTCTTTACTAACCAAATGTTACCAAACTTAAATAAATATTAAAATGAAATTCGCTGATGGAATATCGAGACTGGGAACAGAAACAGCATTTGAAGTCCTTGCAAAAGCTAAAGCCCTGGAAGCAGAAGGCAAAAGCATAATTCATCTTCAAATTGGAGAGCCGGACTTTCCGACACCAAAGAATATCTGCGACGCCGCAGTAAGATCAATACAGGCAGGTGATACTCACTATACAGGCGCAGCGGGAACCCCTGAACTGAGGAAAACTATCGCAGAATATGTAAGCCGCACACGCGGCGTTGATTTCACACCGGATAATGTTGTTATGACACCGGGCGCAAAACCCATAATGTTCTTCGTTATTCTAGCGCTTCTCCAGCACGGTGATGAAGCAATGTATCCGAATCCGGGCTTCCCTATTTATGAATCGATGATAAATTTTACCGGCGCCAAAGCAGTACCTATTCCCCTCACTCAGGAAAATAATTTTAATATTGACCTGAAAGAATTCGAAAAGAATGTTACCGATAAAACGAGGCTTGTAATTATAAACACACCGGGTAATCCCACGGGCAAAACAATTCCCAAAAAGGATATTGAAGCTATTGCCGAGATATTAAAGAACAGGGATTGCATGATTCTTTCCGATGAGATCTATTCAAGGATATGTTATGATGGTGCTGAATCATACTCCATAACCAAGCTTCCGGGATATAAGGACAGAACTATCATACTCGATGGATTTTCAAAAACATATGCTATGACCGGCTGGAGAGCAGGCTACGGCATCATGAATACTGAGCTTGCTCCGGTTATAACCAAGCTTATGGTGAACAGTAACTCTTGCAACAATGCATTCGTTCAAAAAGGATGTATTGAGGCGCTGACTGGTCCGCAGGATGCAGTTGACAGGATAGTTGAAGAATTTGACCGCAGAAGAAAGATCATAGTTGAAGGATTGAACACGATTAAGGGATTCAACTGCAGCATGCCTGACGGCGCATTTTACGCATTCCCGAGCATAACAGGTACGGGCTATAAATCGAAGGAGCTTGCAGATAAACTGCTTTACGAAGCAGGCGTTGCATGCCTTTCAGGTACATCATTCGGCTCATACGGCGAAGGATATATCAGGTTCTCATATGCAAACTCTGTTGAAAATATCAACGAAGCGATCAGAAGAATAAAATCAGTTTTAGAATAAAATCGCAGCAATTGAAGTTCAATAAACCCCGCTCCGGCGGGTTTTTTATTGATTTAAATTACTTACAAACATTTACATTAAGCAGGATTTTCTGTGTTTTAAATATATATAAAAATTAACATTTTACGTTAACCTTAATTCTGAAAAAAATGTTAAAGATATCCTTCTTACTGCTTTTACTGATAACATCAAGCTTTTCAAACCAGGTTTACCTTACATTAATAAAAGAACACAGCTTAGCATACGAGCCTAAAGACATAATCATTAACGAAGGCATTGCATACGTGCTTACGAAAAATGACCTGTATGGATTCAACACATCGGAACCGTTCGATAAAACCGGTATATCCTACAAAAATCTAGCCGGAACATATAGCTTGTCGTTTTCCGGCAGATTTGCATATACAATAAGCGCTTCAAGCGGGATAAATTATTATGACTTCACCAAAGACCCGCCTGCATTAAAGAATAACATTATAACTAACGGAGATCTGACCAAGCTGGTGATTGATAACGGTTATATGTTCGTTATAAACCAATCTGCCGGAATGCAGGTATATGATGTGAATATACCCGACTTCCCCGTTTACAAAAACACACAAATGCTGCCGTTTGAATCAAATGGACTATTCATAAGGGATAAAAAGGCTTATGTAACCGGATTGAATGCGCATCTTTCAATAATTGATGTTTCGGATGTAAGCAAGCTGCCGATCATTGGTACATATACCAACGGCGTAAAATTCTACGAGCCGTTTGTTGACGGCAACACAGCATATTTGCCGCAGGGCTCAACCGGAGTGCAGGTACTGAACATAACTAAGCTGCCATTCCCGGAATATACCACTAACCTGTTTGCCCGCAAGAATGCGAAGCAGGTTGTTGCATCAAACTTCTATATTTGGGTTGCTGATGATAAGTCGATAGAAGGATTCTTCAACAAGGAAGGCGGCGCGTATTACTTCACCGGTAACTATAAGAATGATAAGGTAATTAATCGCATAGCAGTAATTGAAGGAAAATATTTATTTTTGGCAACGGCGGATAAGAAGCTAAAAGTGCTGAAGATTGAGTATAAATATTGATTTAAATGCGGATTGAGGATTGTTGATCGCGGATTGAAATATTGATTATTTCACGCAAAGTCGCAAAGCCGCGAAG
>JACSRQ010000151.1 GCA_014879675.1 Ignavibacteria bacterium | reverse complement strand
CAAAGAGATCGCCGTACTTGTAAACGAAAATCTAAAACCCGGCATTTACGAAATCGAATGGGATGCCTCCAACATACCGAGCGGTGTATATTTCTATTCACTCATTACCAGTGATTTTACCCAAACAAAAAAAATGGTGGTGCTGAAATGAGAACTTGTAGATATTTCAAAAAAAGAGATCACATAAATTATAATTGCTAAATTTGAGACGGGGGTATCCTGATGAAAACAATTGTATTGTTTTTTTGCGTATTTCTGAATTGCATTTCGGCCAAAAGCCAGGGAATGTATGATATCTCTTCCGGCGATGGAAGCAATGTTATTGCCTGCGGCCAAAACGGTATAACTCTCCGCTCCACTAATTCAGGAAATAGCTGGACAAGCACAGTCAATGGTTCAGGCGACCTTTTTTCAGTTCACTCCATTACATCAACTTACTGGATAAGCGGTGCAGGTGGTATTCTTTTAAAGAGTACAGATAGCGGAATAAGCTGGTCAACTCTGAATACAGTTACACCATCCGCACTTAGGAGCGTTTATTTTTATAACAATTTAACCGGCTGGGCAGCAGGCACGGCTGGCGTACTTATTAAATCAACCAACGGCGGTGTAAACTGGATACTGCAATCATCAGGTACTACCAATGATCTTAATTGCATCAGATTCAGCAGCGGTTCAACCGGCTTTGCCTGCGGAAAATCAGGAACACTGCTTCGAACTACAAATGGCGGGTCGAACTGGAGTCCGCTTAACCCGGGCACAGCGCGTGAGCTGTTTTCAGTTGATTTAAAGAACAATACTGTAATGGTATCAGGCGAATATTCGACAGCTCTCAGGTCAACTGATCTGGGTGTTTCTTGGAACTTCATTGACTATAAACAGGTAACGCTCTCTGACATAAATTCATTATTTATGCGTGATGAAAATACATACTTCTCCTGCGGCGGCGGTGGCTTTATACGCAGATCTACGGATGGCGGTCTTACTTTTACATTCTGCAAAAATCCAATGTTCGGAGACCTGTATTCCATTCACTTTTATGATCAGAACACCGGATGGGCTGTTAGCAGAAAAACATATGCTGTTATCCGGACTACAGATGGCGGAAACACATGGCAGCTTCCGGCAGGTACTACCGTTAATTATACATGGCGCAGAACCCTGCAGTATGGCTACAACCAAACTTTCGGCGATGCTATAACGGCATTTAATCCTTTTAACAAAAATGTAATGTATGTACTGGTTGCGAGCAGACTTTACAGAAGCTCCAATCTTGGTGAAAACTGGACACAGATATCCACATTGCCTTACGCTGCGGGATTCTCGCAATTTCTTGCGGTCTCTCCCTACGATACCTCAAAGTTCGTTACGGTATTGCAGCAGCCGGGAAGGATTTATTATACCAGCAATTACGGAACCAACTGGCTAATGACACACGCAAGCAATATTAACGGTGTCGGGATACCGATTGAAATGAGCCCGAAAAACCCGGATACACTATATATGGGTAACATTACAACTCTATACAAGTCAACGAATTTCGGCCTGAACTGGGCAACTGTATCAACCCTGCCTTCAACTTATGGCACCTGTGATTTAGAGATAAGCTATAATGATCCGTCACTGATGGAATATGCAACAGGGCAACCGGCCCGGATATTCCGTTCTACAAATGCCGGTTTAGATTTCACGCTTGTTAATTCAGATAGCGCAGTTTTCGGAGAAGTACCGGCAATGAGTACAAATCCATACGATGTTAACATGATTTACCACCTGTTTTTTGGTACAAATGGCAAAGATGGGATCTGGAAATCAACGAATTTTGGGGGCAACTGGACAAGACTTGCTGCAATTCCCTACACATGGGGAATAGCCACTGCATCAGATGACCCGAATGTAATCATAGCCGGTGTTTGGGATAATGTTCAGAGGCCTGCACACATCTCGACAGATGGCGGAGAAAGCTTCTTTCAAACGAGTCCAATAGATAACGCATACAGCGGCAATGAAGTAATGTACGCTTATGACCGCGGAAATATCATAGCACAACAAACAAACGGCCTGTTTAAGTTGACTGTAACGTACAATGTGCCGGCAATCGGCATTGAGCCAATAAGTTCTGAAATTCCCCAACGGTATGAGCTGTTGCAAAATTACCCAAACCCCTTCAATCCAATGACAAAGCTCAAGTTTAGTATTCCCGCTTCTGTAGAGACGACCCGGCGGGTCGTCTCCCTGAGAATTTACGATGTACTCGGCAAAGAGATCGCGTTGCTTGTAAACCAGGATCTCAAGCCCGGCACTTACGAAATCGAATGGGATGCAACGAACATACCCAGCGGCGTATACTTTTATTCACTCATCACAAACGAGTATACCCAAACAAAAAAAATGGTGGTGATAAAATGATAGTTCTTGTATTTGTTTTTTCGCTCTTCATTTCTTCAGGTATTTTCTCTCAAAGCGGATGGCAGACCATATATCCCGGCAACAACTTGCCCGGTCAATATTTCAAAGATATCAAATTCTTTGATGACCAGAATGGATGGATATTGGGACAAAACAATGTAACCAGAACAACAAACGCCGGATTGAACTGGAGCACATATTTCATTGTCCATCAATTCAATCAGTTGACCTGCTTCAGTTTCTATAATAAAGATATCGGCTGGGTGGGTGAAAATAATTACCTGAATTTCACATCCAATTCAGGTACAAACTGGAGCGTTATAAACACTTCTGTTTCATATCCGCGCGGGCTGTATTTCAGGGATCTCATGACCGGATGGATATGCGGCGATTCCGGAATGATAAAAAAAACTACCAACGGCGGATACAACTGGGTATCAATGTCATCAGGAACGGGGGTTACTCTCAGGGCTATCACATTTGCAGATAACAACACCGGAATATGTGTCGGCGACTGGGGCACGATACTATCTACAACAAACGGAGGAGCTAACTGGACTTCTTTTTATGATATATACATTGGTTTTTACTCACACGTGAAGTTTAAAAACAGTCAAACAGGTTTTGTTTCAGGTACTGGCGGCATTATTTACCGGACTACCAACAGCGGCGTTAACTGGAGTCCCTATTTTGTAAATTCATTCACAGTGTCGGGAGTACACTTCACTCAGAATGGCACTGCATACGCATTCGGCTCTCCGGGAGTGATCTACCGCTCAACTGATTCAGGTAATTTGTGGAGCCAGATAGCTGCAAATGGGTTATTTTCTACTGTGAACTCCGTATCCATTACCAATGATGATGACTTCTGGGCCGCTGCTGATAGTGTTGTAATATACAATTCCACAGATCTTGGAAGTAACTGGAATGTTATCTACAGAGAATATCTGACAAGGGAACATATTAACTCTGTTTATTTTACCAGCAATCTTACCGGTTTTGCATGCGGAGAAAGGGGCGTTTTTTTCAGATCAACAAATGGAGGCTTAAACTGGCTGGCCTCCAATCTGGGCGTTAACTACGCTCTGAAAGATATAAGATTTGTGAACAGCCAAACCGGTTTTATGGCTGGGGGGAATATCAATCTGACAGGCATTATATTCCGAACGACAAACGGCGGCGGGAGCTGGCAAACAGTTTACAATGATTCTTCACAGTTCAGCGCGATACAATTCATTAATCCTATGACAGGCTGGGCAGCAGGAAGCTCAGGGTATTACCTGTCTTCAACAAATGGAGGCTTAAACTGGGCAAGGTCGAAATTTGAATCAACTGATATTGAAGATATATGCTTTATAGATATTAATACAGGATTCATCGGCAAGGGGACAGGACTATACAGTACAACAAACGGCGGAATGAACTGGACACAATCATCCTCTAACCAGACCGGTGCTATTCAGTTCATCGGCAATACAGGCTATGCTTCTACCAGAACAACTAATGCGTACTTTCTTCTGAAAACAACAAATTCAGGCATAAGCTGGCAGCAATATCAAATAGCCGGCGGACTTTATAAAGAACTATACTTCGCAAATGACCAAACCGGCTGGATCATTGCGGGAAACTCCATAAGGAAAACAACGAATGGCGGAGTTAACTGGTCCATCCAGACCACAGGAAGCAACTCAATATATGGCATCAAACTTCATTTTATTGATGAAAATCTTGGATGGTGTGTTGGAATGTATGGCGGTATTATGCGGACAACCACAGGGGGCATAGGAATACAGCCCATAAACAGCACGATTCCGAATGGTTATGAATTGTTTCAGAATTACCCAAACCCCTTTAATCCAATGACAAAGCTCAAATTCAGCATTCCCCTTTCTGTAGAAACGACCCGCCGGGTCGTCTCCCTGAGAATTTACGATGTGCTAGGAAAAGAAATTGCCGTGCTTGTAAACCAAAATCTCAAACCAGGCATTTATGAAATCGAATGGAACGCATCAGGAGTTTCAAGCGGCGTATATTTTTGTTCACTCATTACAAATGAATTTACCCAAACAAAAAAAATGGTGGTGCTGAAATGAGAACACTTATAACACTTTTGATGCTTTTCGCTATTGGTATTTATTCGCAGTCACTCGCACCTGTGCAATCAGTTTTTATGCAGGGGAATAATATTAATACGGTGTTTATGACAAATGGAATATCCAATTATGATAAAGTAACATTTACAAGTGCACAAGGAGGATTCCTCTGGCCGGCAGCTGCTTCTCAAAGACTTATCGCTGTTTATGCCTCCGGATTATGGATTGGAGCAAAAGTTGGGCCGCAGAGGGATCTTCGAGTAGCATCTTCCTTTTTTGATTCACACTACTCACCGGGTAACATTCCCGTAATTGGGGGCGTTCCGCCTTCTTCTGTGTGCAGTGACCCTTCATGGCGGGCATACCAGGTGCAATTGACAGATCCTTCACTATTTAATGGCGGCACCAGATATAAGACCGCAGGCGGAAGACAATATACCTTCAACTATGACTCATGGGCGAACTGGCCGGTTGCAAAAGGCGCACCGTATGTTGAAGTGAATGGAATCCCGGGATACCAGCCGGCTTGGGATGGTGACAGACCGGGAATTGGTAATGGTATGACTGCCAGGCCGGAGGAATTGATCTTCATGGTGTTTATGGATTACACAAACTGTACCGATAGCGTCCATTCATCGCAATTAAGCCTGCCCGGTGGTACAAGACCTCTAGGTGTTGAAATTCGGCAGCTAGCATTCAGCTTCAATTGTCTGCCGCTGCGTGATATGTATTTTTTGAAATATACATTCATTAACAAAAGTGCACTGAACTGGGATAGTATTTATATAACAAATGCTAATGATTGCGATATAGGCAATGAAGCAGATGATGACGCAGCGGGATGTGATTCTGCCAGAGGTTTGGGATATCTTTATAATTTTGATAATAATGACAATGGGGGATACGGCACAAATCCACCTGCGGTTGGACAAAGGTTTCTTCAAACTCCATATAAATATACAGGAAATTCATTGGATACTGTTTTATTGCCATATGATACACTCATAGGATACCGTACAGTACGAGTTAGCGGATTTATCACTTTCTTAGGAGGCGGAAACGAGTGTATGGGCGATCCTGATGAAGCATTCCGGGCATATTATTTCATGAGAGGGCTCGATGGATGTGGCGTGCCATTCAGGAATTGGGTAACCGGACAATATACTTCTTTCAGATATTCGGGAAATGCATGTTCAAGAACCGGCTGGTATGACAGCACATCAGGAGACAAACGCGGATTACTGAATGTCGGCCCATTCCCAATGCAATCGGGTGATACTCAAATTGTTGTTATGAGTTATATGCTCACCCGCGATGGCGGCAATAACCTCCAGAATGTCTGCGCAGTTCAGTCGCTATCAGACTCAGCCTTGAAATATTATTACAATGATTTCAAAACATGCGTACCAATCGGAATTGAG
>JACSRQ010000243.1 GCA_014879675.1 Ignavibacteria bacterium | reverse complement strand
AGATGTGTATAAGAGACAGGCGCATTGATATCCACTTTAATTTCAGGATTGGCATGCATAAACCTGTAAAGTAAACTTAAGGCTTCATGAGATTCTTCCTTCAGGTCAAACTTACCCGAATCAAAAAATATGTTCTCTATCTTAATTGCCATGCCGGAGTTCTGCAGCTCTTCGATAGAAATAACGCTCATGTTGGTATTTATCTGCTCGAACGCTTTTGCCGCAGTGAGGTCGAGGTAATTTACTATTGAATAAAATCCCTTCACATCGGCATAATATGCATAATACCTTCCGGTTGGCAAAGCGATAAAATATTCACCGGTAACCGGATCAGTTTTAGCTACTCCAACTTCTTTTTTTAATTCAACATCTTCCCATTTTATTGTTGCTTCAACCGGGTTACCGTTCTCATCCAGAACTTTTCCGTTAATAGTAACCACATCACTAACAGGCTGCACTTCTTCGGGCAGCTCAACATAATAAATATCTTCCTCACCGAATCCCATTTCATTTACAGTTGAAAAAAAGGCCTGTTTGCCATCGGTAGTAATTTTATAGCCCCAATCCTCCTGCGGAGTATTTATCTCTTTTCCCAGGTTAACCGGCTCGCTCCACTCTGTCCACGAGCTATCGTTCAGCCTTACTACTTTGAACACATCTGCTTTTCCAAGTCCGGGATGCCCATCAGAAGAGAAGTAAAGAGACTTACCATCGGGATGCAGGAAAGGGGTACGCTCGGTGTACGGGGTATTTATAACCGTACCAAGATTGATAGCGGTCTTCCCCCACGAACCGTCAGGCTCTTTCAACACAACATATAGGTCAGTATTTCCCCATAGCATTCCGTGATGGTAATCTCCCTTCGGATGATAATCACCCACACCTCCCGGCCGCTCAGAGGAAAAGATTATCGCTTTACCATCGGCAGTTAGATAAGCGTCAGCATCCCACCATTTGGAGTTTATCGGCTCTGGATACTGCTGCACTTCCGAAAAGCCGCTTCTGGTTTTTTCGGTATAAAAATTATCTCCCCTGCCAAGGGCATTCAGGTAGTTTCCAAACAGAACAAGCGTATTGCCATCTGCAGATATACTGTTTATGTACTCGTTGCTTTCAGTGTTTATTTTGCCGATAAGCGGCTTTGAGATGATCCAGCGGTTATTAACATATTGCGATATAAAAATGTCTTCCCCGCCTATATTATCTTCTCTATCTCTGCCGGTAAAAAATATCCTTTTGGAATCAGGCGAAATTACGGGACTGTATTCTTTTCCGAGAGAGTTTACATTACCTCCCATGTTAAACAGTTTGATACCTTTATCGGGTGCACTTAAGATCTCGATTATCTTATTTATCCGGTCTTCGTGGCCGGGGAATTTGTATTTATGAAGCTCGTAGATGCTGATGGCCTTTTTCCAGTCGCGCTTATATATCTGTGCTGATGCAAGGTACTGCAGCGCAAGAAATGCATCTTCAGAGGGCGCATACAGCTTCACAATATTGCTGTAATACTCCGGCGATTCACCGTCATCGATCTGTATCTTCTGCGAATAAATTGTAACTGAGGAAACAGTTAGTAAAAGGAGTGAGAGAAAATTTAAAAAAAGAGAGTACACAACCTTTGTGGAAGTTAGTCTTAAAAAGCTAATATGTGGTTTAGATAATCTGATAGCTTTTCTAACTTATATTATCTTAGTGACTTACAAATTATCTAAATTTTAAGAAATTAGCAAGTTTATTGTAACTGTAAAAAGTTAGCTTGATTTATACAAAATCAAATTGCTAACGGGTGAATTCATACAGGGCAATTGCACATGAAATTGCGGCATTCAGCGATTCGCTTTGAGAATAGCCTCTGATCTTTACTTTTCTGAAACCTGCATCAATAATTTCCTGTGAAATTCCATGTGATTCATTCCCAAAAACGAGTATAGATTTAGAGCTATTCAATACTGCATTGTCTTTCCGAAGCTCTGCCAGGTATCGCTCTGCATCAAGTGTAAACAGGCAAGCTTCATACCCGGTTGCTTCAAGCCTTTTTAGTTCCGTTAAGAGATCAGCATCTTCAACAATATCCGTGTGAAATATCCCGCCCTGAGTTGAACGGATCACTTTCGGATTGTATGGGTCAGCGCAATCTCTGCTCAGCATAATTGTATTCACGCCGAACCAATATGCTGTCCTGATGATTGTGCCAAGATTGCCCGGATCGCTTATCCTATCCAAAGCTATTATCAGGCCGGTATCCTGCGGCGGTGTATTTTCAAAATTACGTTTCACAATACCAACTATACCCTGTGAGGATTCAGTATCGGTCAACTTGTTAAATTGTTTTTCAGGCAAAGGTTCAACTATGGTTTTATTCTTCGCTATTTTTTCAAGGATGCCTGTATGACCCTGCAGGTTTATATCGCTTCTGAGGATGATATACTCCAGCTCATAGTCAGAATTCAGGCACTCTTCAACAAGATGGAATCCCTCTATCAGAAATTGAGAATATTCCAGCCTGTACTTTTTCTGTTTGAGCGAAGCGAATTGTTTTATTAAGTTTGCTGTTAACATGCCGGAGGCTCAATTAACTTGTTTTCATACACATAAACTTTTCCGTATGCGGGGATTAAAAATCCGCCGCCTTTAAATCCTTTTTTTCTTAGCTCCTGCTGCAGGTATGTCATTACAAATCCGTGGCAAATTAGCAAAACATCACATTTATCGTTTTTCAGTATATCTTCGAGAAATGCTGAGAGTCCGGATTCGAACTTCTCAGTAATATGATTTTTACGCGTGGAGTGTATCTTCAGCCATAACCCCCATATAAGAAAAGGTTTGCGGCGTGTACCTTTCAGAACAGGAAGTACATCTAGCTCTTTAAGTACTTCTACCACATTTACATCACCATTATAAGAGGCTTTTGTGGTTACCTGCGCCCTGTGCAGCGGACTTGCATAACATTTCTGCCAATTGCCCCCGCTTAGATCCACTTTTTTTATTTCAACTTCAGCGGCATTATATTTATCATACCAGGCGGTAACTTCATCAAACGAAAGAAGTGGTTTTTTAGGATACTTCAGTTTAACCTTGAAATGTCTCAGTAAACCTATCTTCAATTGCTCTGTTTTAAGTTTAAGTGTAATACCCGGAGCTGAGCAAACATTATGCTTTTCATTTGCCGATGAGTTTCAAAAACTCGTAGCGTGTCTTCTCATCAGATTTAAACCTGCCAAGCATGCATGAAGCGGTTGCGATGGAATTCTGTTTTTCTACGCCCCGCATCATCATACACAGGTGTTTTGCTTCGCTTACAACAGCAACACCCTTTGGCTCAAGTACCTTATTTATCATATCGCCTATTTCGCGTGTCATTCTTTCCTGCACCTGCAGGCGGCGTGAGTACATTTCTACGATCCTGGGAATTTTGCTCAACCCAACAATTTTGCCATTGGGAATGTACGCTATGTGGCATTTACCATAAAAAGGCAGCATGTGATGTTCACATAAGCTGTAGAAATCAATATCCTTTACAATTACCATTTCATCGTAATGTTCGTTGAATATAGCGCCATTAAGCAGCTTGTCAACATCTTCATCATACCCTTTTGTCAGAAATTTATACGCCTTGGCAACACGCAGGGGAGTTTTAAGCAGTCCTTCCCTGTTCGGGTCTTCGCCAACTTCGTTCAAAATAGTACTGACGCTTAACATCAGGCTATCGAGCGATTGTTCAGAGATATTAAGCGGAACATTATTATCATCATCATCAATATTCATTTTTACATTATTTTTCTTTTCAGGCATATTAGTTATTCCCCCTGTACTCAACCGAATTATTAATTGTTTCCTGAATTCTTATTGAATAAAGCTTTCTGCTGTCTGTGTTTATAACCGGCTCAATCTGCTCCCAAAACTTCAGCGCGATATTTTCGGTCGATGGCAGAACACCCTTCATGAAATCCACATCCAGATTGAGGTTCTTATGGTCAACCTTATCGACCAGGTATTTCTCTACCAGCACTTTCAATTCAGTAAGATCCATAACGTACCCTATTTCCGGATCAACTTCGCCCGCTACGGTAACTTTCATTACATAATTATGTCCGTGGCCGTTCGGATTGGAACACTTGCCGTATTTCTTGAGGTTTTCCTCATCACTCAGCGCGGGGTTATATACCCTGTGTGAAGCGCTGAAATGGAATTTTCGTGTTATGTATATCAAACCGCGCTTATTAGTTGTTTTTTAGAAGATTTGTAATGAAATATAACACTTAAAAGTAACAATAAGTTCATACAAATTAAATTCACAAATATGTAGTAATCAAATCTGCGCATCAAAGCCGCAAAACAGATGAGGAAAATGTGCGTACCAATTGAGAGCGAGCTTGCCATGGTTAGAAAACTTTTATTGCCGTACCATGCGGCATCTATTTTTTCAGATGAATGAACTTTCCCTGTATTTGTATTGCTGAAGCGGGCAAATAAAACCCGGTTAATCTCAAAGAACAATTTATCCTGCCAGCCGTAGATCAGTTGGAATATCCTTTGCAGCAGAGTGGTGAAACCATCCTGCCTGTGAATATCTTCTTCGGTGACAGATTCAATAAGCCGGTTCACAGTGTTTTTACCCGTTAGCTTTATGAATGAAACCTGGTAAAATATAAAGTACGAGCATTGCAGCATGGATGATATCATAGCGGCATACACTGCGGCAATCATCCATACTGAAGGATATTGCCTGTAGAGTGAATCTGCTATCGCGGTGAATGATGCGAGGGTGACAACAAAATCAGAAATTGAATCATAAAATCTGCCCCGGCGTGAATCAACACCCTTGGCCCTCGCAAGCGAGCCGTCAACTTTATCCAGCACATTTTTGTAGAACAGCAGAAATACTCCTATGAGTACAGCGAAAAAATTCTGCTGAACTATAAGCAGCGATGCCGCTAATCCGAAGAGCATCGAGAGCAGTATCACCTGGTGGGGATGGACTCCCGCCCGGAAAAAAAATGATGTAAGCTGCTTTGATGTTATAAATAAAAATGACTGCAGATTAAGGAATTGGTTATCTGCCGGCGTTTTAAGGGTCTTTTCATAATCAAATTTCTCTGCCATTTCTAGAACTTGAGTTGGATATTGTATCTCATCGAAATTACCCGCAGTACGAATGCGGAAATTATGCAGCCTGTAACAGGAATGGTCTGTTCAGCCGGGAAATAATTCGAAAGGATCACAAAAACCATCGCGCCAACAAATGAGCATGTGGCGTAAAGCTGGGATTGTTTGAAAAATACTGGTACTTCGTTGCAGATGATATCCCTTAACACTCCGCCGAATACACCGGTTACTACGCCTATCAGTACTGCATTGAACCAAAATACACCAGCACTCAACGCGTATGATGTACCCACTGCGCTGAACAATCCGAGTCCCAATGCATCAAGTACTCCAAGCAGAAGCATTATAGGTTTTGAAAAGCTTTCAGCCTTGCGAAGGAAGAGGATGGATAAAACCGAAAGCCCCAGTATAAATATTGGATAGCTGTAATTCTGTATCCAAAACAGCGGATAATGCCCTATCAGCAGGTCTCGCAGTGTGCCGCCGCCGAAAGCAGTTATCATAGCGACGGAATAAGTACCAATAATATCCATCTGCTTCCGCCTGGCCTCGATTATGCCTGTGATAGCGAAGGCAAATATTCCAAGTATCTCTATAGTTTTAAGAAAAGCTTCCAAAGATGAAATAGGTTTTGAATTTGGGAATACCGGATCACTAAAATTACACTAACAGCAATAGAAATAGGAATTAGATTCTTACTAAATGATTCGTAATTCCTAATTCCTATTTTAAATGTGTACTCCCGGAAGGATTCGAACCCTCACCAACAGGACCGGAACCTGACGTGCTATCCTTTACACCACGGGAGCAGAATAATCTGTATTGCATCCACACAGTAGATGCACTCCAAAAAAAACAATATAAGCTTCTGCCTCTTTTGGGGTGCATTGACTGTGTCAATGCTTAATCATACTTTCAGAAGCTATCCAGCATCCACGCA
>JACSRQ010000107.1 GCA_014879675.1 Ignavibacteria bacterium | reverse complement strand
TTCATTGAAAAATTTTTCATAGCCATAAATTTATTTCTTATGATTTAATTCAAAAATACTTATTTTTGTAGTACTTTTCAATAAGTAACTATTAAAATACTTTATTTATTTAGATTAGTCAATAGCAAATGAAAGAAGTTAGAGTAAGATTTGCCCCGTCGCCGACGGGTTTTCTTCATGTCGGCGGAGCGCGGACTGCCATTTTCAACTGGCTTTTCGCAAAAAATCAGAAGGGCAAATTCCTGCTCAGGATCGAAGATACCGATCCCGAAAGGAGCCGGGGCGAACTATCTGAACAGATACTTCGCAGCATGCGCTGGCTGGGTATGGATTCCGATGAACCTATCGTTTACCAGGCGCTGAATATCAGCCGCCACCGTGAGATCGCCATTGAGCTGTTGAACAGGGGCAAGGCATATTACGCCTTCGAAACTACGGAAGAGCTGGAAGCACAAAGGAAGGAAGCCAATGCTGCCAAGCGGCCTTTCAAATATAACCGTGCTTCTCTAAAGCTGGATAAAGAGACTGTGGATAAGTACATCGCAGAAGGCAAGCCTTATGCGATCCGCTTCAAAGTAACCGATGGCGTTACAGAGTTTGAAGATATCGTTCACGGTACAACTACATTTAAGAATTCTGAAATAGATGATTTTGTTCTGCTGCGTTCAGACGGCACGCCGGTTTATCAGCTCGCAGTGGTAGTTGATGACAATGACATGAATATTACTCATGTTATCCGCGGCGATGATCATCTTTCAAACACTCCAAAACAGATATTGCTATACCGGGCAATGGATTGGGAAGTTCCACTGTTTGCGCATCTTCCTATGATACTTGATGAGGAGAAAAAGAAGCTATCTAAACGCAGGAATCCTGTTAGCGTGGAAGAGTACAAGCAAAACGGATATCTATCCGAAGCGTTATTTAATTTTCTGACTCTGCTGGGCTTCGCTCCCCCGCTTCTGAAAGGGACAGAATCTGCCCCGGTAGATAGCTCAAATGAAAAGCAGGAAATAGTTTCGATGGAAGATCTGGAAAACATGTTTACGTTTGATAGAGTGAACAAAAAATCCGCAGTGTTTGATATGAAAAAGCTGGGATGGATAAATTCAGAGTACATCAAAAAAACAGAGCCTGCAGTTCTGTTGCCGCAGATCAAAGAAGTTATCTCACGGCTTGAAATTCAGTTTGCAGAGACAAGTGAAAATGAAAATCTCATCTTTAATGTAATTTCACTTATGAAGGAGCGTGTGCAGACTGTGAATGAATTTGTTACATACGGGAAATACTTTTTTGAAGACCCTGTTACATATGATGAAAAGGGAATGCTTAAACACTGGACTACTGAAATAAAAGAACACTTCGTATCATATACAAATGAGCTGAATAGTATTACACCGTGGAGTGCCGATATACTCGAGCAGCATCTGCGTGAATACGCGGAAAAGTGCGGGCTTAAAGCCGGGCAGCTTGTGCATCCCCTCAGGCTTGCATTGACCGGGCAAAGTGTCAGTCCGGGCATTTTTGAAGTTATGATGGTTTTGGGCAAAAAAACGACAATTAAGAGGATTTCCGGTTTCACATCACAAAATCCGAGGTAATTTTGTATTTTCATATCACCTCAAAACATTGTCTTATTAAGCCATTTTTTAATAATTGGCATTTTTCTATTGTTATTTCGCTATTCTACTATTATTTTACAGGGAAACCAAAGAAATTTCAATAACTAAATATAGAAGCAGAATGAAAAAACTATTTCTTCTTTTTGTTTTAATGGGCCTCACTCTTTCAGTGAACGCTCAAAGCTGGGTAGTATTATCTACTATCCCCGCACCGCTTTTTGATATAAATTCCATTTCAGTTGTAGATGGTACAACAATTTGGGTTTGCGGCACAGCAGGTAACGTGAGGCGTTCAACAAACGGCGGCGTAAACTGGACCAACGGAACAAATACCGGCTTACCGGCACAGGATCTTTACGGCATTTCAGCGCTTGACGCACAGAACTGCTGGCTTGGAAATGTATCAGGTTCAATCTACAGGACTACGGATGGCGGCACATCCTGGACATTGCAGTTTTCACTTGCTGGCAGCTTCAGCAACGGAATTAAAATGTTCTCACCAACATATGGTGTATATACCGGCGACCCGACGGGTGTTGGACAGCCTTATCAGATGAGAAATACAACCAACGGCGGAACAAACTGGATCAATTCTGTTAATTCACCGATTGCAGCTTCAGAATTTGGTGTTATCAATGCATGGGACTGGACAGATACTTCACACTTCTGGATCGGCTCAGCTAATACAATAGCAAATGCTACAACTGCAAAAATTTACAGGTGTTCAAACGGATTCAGCGGCACATGGCAGTCAGCAACAGTAACAGGCGTTGGCGGATCAGCAGGCCTTTATTTCCAGGCAATCGGATTCATCAATGCAACTTCAGGTATGGCAGGATCTAACGCTAACAACTTTGTTAAAACAACTGATGGCGGCGCTACATTCCAGGCTGTTACAAATCCGGCTGGTCTTACAACATTTGCAGTTATCAATATGAACGGTATGAAAGATGGCTCCAACAAGATCCGTGCGGTTACGAATGATGGAACCAACACCCAGATGTGGACAACCACCAACCTTGGTACAACATGGGTACTTGAAACTTTACCCGCTGCAGCTAACACATTCGGTGTTCAGCATGTGCAGTTCCTCAATGCTTCATTAGGCTTTGCAGGCGGTAACGGCGGAACATTTTACAGGTTCGGACCACCCGTAGGTGTTAACCCTGTAACAGTTGCACCGGAAACGTTCTCTCTCGAGCAGAACTATCCAAATCCGTTTAACCCAAGCACAAAGATAAATTATTCAGTTCCAACAGCAGGTAATGTATCGATAAAGATATACAACAGTGTTGGCGTTGAGATAATGACAGTAGTAGATAACAATGTTGCAGCAGGCAACTATTCAAAATCAATTGATATGAGCAAATTCTCAACCGGAATTTACTTCTATACAATGAAATCAGGCAGTTTCAGCGAAACCAGAAAAATGATGCTTGTAAAATAGTTTGATAGAAACAGCTTTTTAGCATTTTTTCAAAGGACCCGCTTCCGGCGGGTCTTTTTTTATTCTTCCTTGTAGGAATTTATAACATTAATGAGTATCTTAGCAGCACTTTAACCAATTTTTAAATCAATTCTCAGAAGGAGAACAAATGAAAAAACCTCTTGTAGTTTTATTTATGCTGGCTTTAATTACTGGATATTCATATTCGCAGTGGGTAGAGCAAGTTTCAGGCACATCTTTACAGCTCTCTTCAATTTCAGCACCCGATGATAACAACGTATGGATTTGCGGTAACGCGGGCTTAGTTAAGAAGACAGTAAATGGCGGCACAAACTGGACCACAACAACTGCTCCTGCTGCTGAAGATCTTTACAACATCTGGGCTATTGATGGAAACGTAGCTTTAACCACATCTTCACCTGCTGCAACAAATGTTTACAGAACATCAAACGGCGGCGCAAACTGGTCACTTGTATTCACACAGGCTGGCGGTTTTATGGATGCTATCTGGATGACATCAGCAACAAACGGTTTCATGATGGGTGATCCGGTAGGCGGCAGATGGTCTCTTTGGAGAACAACCAATGGCGGCGTTAACTGGGATTCAACCGGTTTATATGTACCCCAGATCGCAGCTGAAGCAAGTTGGAATAATTCACTTTACATTTCAGGCAGCAACATCTATTTCGGAACAAACACCAACAGGATCTATTACTCTTCAAACAATGGAGCTAACTGGACATCCCAGACAACTCCTGCTGCTAGCCAGTATGCAGTTTGGTTTAATACTCCTACCGTTGGACTTTCCGGCGGTGCAAATATGTTCTCTACCGTTAACGGCGGTACAACCTGGTCAAACATGACCTCACTTGGCACCAGCAACATATCAGGTATAACAGGTATCGGTACAACATGGTATTTTGTCAGACAGGCTAACCTGATATTTAAGAGTACTAATAATGGTACAACTTGGGCTATAGATTATACTGCTACTGTTGGCGCGCAGTACCTTCATATTGGCAAATCAAGAACCGGTACAAGAATGTGGGCTTGCACTATAACGGGTGGCATTTCAAAATCAGAAGGCGCTGTTGGAATTGCACCTATCTCGAACGAAGTACCTTCAGCTTTCGGACTTGAACAGAACTATCCAAATCCGTTCAACCCGTCAACAACATTCAAATTCAATGTTCCTTCAGCATCCAATGTATCATTGAAGATATACGATATGCTTGGAAATGAAATTACCACACTTGTAAATGAGAATTTACAGTCAGGTGTTTATGAAGTTAAATTTGATGCATCAACATTAAGCTCAGGTGTTTACTTCTATTCACTCAATGCAGGCAATTTCACAGCTACAAAGAAAATGATGCTTGTAAAATAACTCAGTTTTACGTTTCTTAGCCGGAAACTTTCCGGCTTACACAAAACCCCGCTTGAAAAAGCGGGGTTTTTGTTTTTCGTTGAGATTATTATGTTAAATCATTAGATTTGGAGCTATTATGGCTCTCAAATAACTTATCTGTAAAACTATGTACAGAACAGCCCTTTGGCTCATTGTTACGGTTTTTATGCAAATTTCAGTGCTTTCGCAGTGGATCCAGGTATCAGGAGTGCCGGGTGCAGAGATTGGAAGCTATCCCTCGATCTCATCACCCAACAAGAATGTTGTGGTTGTTGCAGGTGGCAATACAAACAGTCCCAGGGTCTTCAGATCAACTAACGGGGGACTGAACTTCACAAACATAACGGGCAATATTACCGGGGCAGAGCTTTACTCGGTGTGCGCATTGAATGCCGATACAATTTTTGCAGGCAACGGCGGCTCACCCGGCGGCGTTGGCGGAAATGCCCGCGTGTACATGACCACCAACGGCGGCGTTAACTGGAGCATTGCGATCCAAACGGGAGGCAACAGCGGATTCATAAGCGGGATAAGCTTCAGCAAGGTTAATCCCGATTTTGGATTGATCGTTAGTGATCCCGCAATTGAAAATGATTCTTTCTGGGTCGCTAAAACCACCGATAGAGGAGCTACATGGAAGGTTGTAAAAGCGCCAAATGCAGCTCAATACACAAACCAAAACTCTATATTCGTAGTTGATGAGCTTTTTTACGGCTTCGGCCTGCACGCCTCACCTGCAAAGATATATCTTACAACAAACGGAGGCATAAGCTGGAGCGTTAAGCAGATTGGGCTATCCGGGAATTCAGTTCCATCGGTGTCATTCCGCTCTGATAAGCTAACAGGTATAGCAATAAGCGATGTTACTTACCCTAATATTGCTATCACCGGCAATGGCGGTACTAACTGGCAGACGATTAATATAGGTGCAGGAAACTCCGGAATTGCCACTGTAAAATGGGTTCCGGGAACACCGGTTTTTTACATCGCGGCAAACAAGATAAAACGCAGTTCCAATAACGGGAGCGACTGGTTCGATATGAGCACATCAGGTATCCAGAACTTTTCGCATATGGATCTATCCGTAGAGTCAAATGAGCTTTGTGCATACGCACTTGCATCAGACGGGAAAGTCCTGAAATATTCCGGCGACCCGTTCGGAATTGATCCATCAAATACAACTATTCCGGTTCAATACACACTTGAACAGAATTTTCCCAATCCGTTTAACCCGCAGACAACAATAAAATACTCAATACCGGAGCCGGCATTTGTAACGCTAAAAATATTTAACGCTATTGGCAGAGAGGTAGTGTCGGTTGTGAATTCATATCACCGTGCCGGAAACTACCGGGAAGATATTGATATGACGCGGTTATCATCCGGAATTTATATTTATACAATATATGCGGGCGGCGAAACGATCTCCAGAAAAATGGTTTTACTGAAATAATTGTTGTTCTCATAATTGTTAATTCGCAAATGTTTAATTATATTTGACTTAAATTTTATAATGAAGCTATGAATCCGTTAATACATTTATTCCTCGCCGGTTTCTTCTCAATTGTACCAATGATCATGTACCTGGTAATTATCTGGTGGATGGACCGGTATGAAAGGGAGCCTTTTTGGCTGGTGAGCCTGAATTTCTTCTGGGGTGCAACCGGAGCTATAGTGTTTGGTATCATAGGTTCAATCATCATGGGCCTGGGGGTCAGCGAGTTTATATTCCAGTTTGCAAATGACTCTGATTCCGGAACATTAAATAATCTTGCAGGAGCGGTTATTGTAGCCCCGCTGGTAGAAGAATCTACGAAAGGAATGTTCCTGCTAATGATGGCATTCAGCCGCCATTTTGATGGTCCGGTTGACGGCGCTGTTTATGGAGGAGCTGTTGGACTCGGTTTCGGTATGACAGAAAATTTCCTATATTTCATGAGCTTCCCGCAGGATTATGTTGGGCTGTTTATGCTGATCATCATCAGGACATTGTTTTCAGCCGTTCTGCATTGCTGCACACAGGCAGTATTTGGCGCTGCTATTGGATACGCTAAGTTCAAAGGGCTTTGGGCCAAGCTTACGATCATACCTTTAGGACTCGGCATTGCAATATTTATGCATTTCATGTGGAACCTGACAGTAAGCTTCAACTCAACTGCTCTCATCGGATTTGTGTTCATGATACTTTCAGTAATTGTCATCTTCACAGTGTTCCAGTTCGGAGTACACCAGGAAGGTAAAATAATCCTGAGAGAGCTCACTGATGAATCAAGTACAACCGGCTACATTCCCAGGGACCATTTGATGCATCTTCCCTACACAAGCAAGAGGCACAAAAAAGGATGGCTCCCCGCCGGGATAAATCAGAAGGAATATGTAAAAACCGCGGTTAAGCTTGCCATAAGGAAAAATCAGATCAAACACCTGAAAGCCGGAAGCCAGAGTGTTTATATTAAAGAAGTTGATACCTTACGGAACAAAGTATATACGATCCTGTTTTATAACCAGCAAAGGCAGCAATAGAAATTTGGAAAAAGATACGTCTGAAGCCAATCCCCTCTTGCGGGATTGGCTTTTTAATTTCACCGGATGACACTTTCAATAGTAATAGTAAACTGGAATACCAAAGAGCTTATCGGGAAATGTATTGAATCAATTTTCAATACAACCCCGCCGGGTGAGCTTAAGTATGAAGTTATAGTTATTGATAACGGCTCCGAAGACGGAAGCAAAGAATACCTGCTTTCGCTTGGCGGAAAGATCATATTGATTAACAATGATACTAACAGGGGCTACGCGGCAGCGTGCAACCAGGGCATGAAGCAGTCAGAAGGCAAATTCGTTTTGTTACTTGGAAGTGACACACTGATGCTAACTAATACCCTTGTAAAATGTGCGGCATACCTTGAGAGTAATCCACAAGTGGGAGCAGTTGGATGTAAATTGCTGAATCCCGATGGCTCTGCTCAAAACAGCTGCAAGAAATTCCCAAACCTTAAGAATGCGTTTTATACTTATCTTTCACTTGATAAGCTTAACAGGAGCTACGACATGGCAGATTTTGCCTATGATAAAACCATCACCGTTGACCAGATCGCAACTACATTCCTGATGATCCGCGCAGAAGTTGTCCAAAATACGGGGATGTTCGACGAATCATACAGGATCTTGTATAATGATGTTGACCTGTGCAAACGGATCAAAAGTGCCGGATGGGAAATAGTATTTTTGCACACATGCTGCATATATCATTTGGGCAGCCACTCCACCAAACAGGCAGATTTTGCCTTAAGGAAAATAATGTATGGCGATATTTACAGGTATTATTGCAGGAATTTTGGCTTTAAGGCTAAGTTTTTATACCCTATTTTAGCTTTCAGATTGATCGTGGTTACAACAATAAAATCATAATACCGGGCAAAGAATGTCTTTAACAGACAAAGTAATAAAGAATACATATTATCACTTTCTTTCGCAAATTATTAATTTTATTGCACCCCTTTTCCTAACACCATTCATTATATCACATATTGGCAATACCGAGTTTGGCATTTATGCTTTTATAATCGGTGTAACGGGTATCTTTGGGTTATTTGATCTCAGCATTTCAACCTCGTTTTATAAGTTCATATCAGAGTACTACAACCAGAAAAAGTACGAAGAGTTGAACTCTGTAATAAATACAGCATCGATATTTTACCTGTTTTTCAGCATTGTGTGTATCATAATTGCAATGCTCCTTAAAGATACATTTCTATCGGCTATAAATATCACACCGGAATTCGAAGGCAAAGCTACCTTCACTTTCATAATTGCACTTGCGGCATTTTCCATGGTAAATACTTTCGGGATTTTCAATTCTGTGATAGCCAGCCTTCAGAAAATGTATTTAACCAGCCTATGGGGGATTTTACTTTCTGCACTGAATTTTATTACAGTAATAATTTTACTGGTTTCGGGTTTTGGACTCTACGGGATACTATCGGCGCATATTTTTTTCATAACATGCAGCCTGCTTATAAGTATGTTTTATTCATTCAGGCTCATTCCCCAAATGCGCATCAGCCCGCGTCTTTTCAGCTTACGGACCCTGAAAAAGATGTTCAACATAGGCGCGCAAATGCAGATCTCAAAGCTTGCAAGTTTTGCCTCCGAGAAGTACGATGAATTCCTGCTGGCATATTTTTCAGTGATAGGTAATGTTACATACTTCAATCTGGCGACCAGGATGACGCGTTTTGGTAAGATCATCCCCATGCAATTCATGACACAGGTAGCACCGGTTGGCGCAGAGCTCAACGCAAAAGGCAAAACCCGCCTTCTTGATACACTTTTTGAAGATACAACGAAGTACCTCACACTTGTAACTCTTCCTGTTTACGTGTTTATGATCCTGTTTGCAAATGATCTGATCTATGTTTGGATCGGTCCGGGTTATGAAATTTCCGGATACTTAGTAAAGATAATTGCGTTCAGCGGCATAATAAACCTGCTGCTTTCAGCGCCCGGAAATTCTATAACACCCAATATCGGGGTACCAAAATACTCCATGTATGAAGGTATCATCTACCTTTCGATCAATATAGTCTTAAGTTACCTGCTTGTTAAATATTACGGAATTGTTGGAGCCGCATATGGCAGCGCAATTTCTACAGCAATAGCGGCAATCTATGTATTCTATGTATCTGTCAGATTCTTCAACAACAGCTTCAAGTCGGTTATACTGAGTATATTCAGCAAACCTCTGTTAAGCGTTGTTCTCGCTTCGGTGGTTAGTTATCCGCTTCACTATCTTATCACAAATTTGACTTCACCTCAAGGCAGAGTTGAGTCTTCTGCAGTGCTTGTAATTGCGGGATCTGTTTTCATCCTGGTATATACAATTCTTCTCATCTTTGTAAAATATATTCACCGGAAAGAATTCACTATCTTTGCCAAAGCGATATTGTTTTTTCCTCCTGTAAGAGCATTCCTTCTAAGGAGAAGTAAAACACGTAAAACAGAGATAGTTGGCTATAACAACGAGCCCGTTAGCATTTTTATAGTGACTCATAACAGACTCGATTTCCTTAAGCAGTGTTATGATAGTTTGCTTCAGTCGCTGCAGGAAATAAACTACGAATTGGTGATCTGGGATAATAATTCCGTAGATGGTACGAAAGATTACCTTCTGGGACTCAAGAACAGCAGGCTGAAGCTGCACCTGCATGAAACAAACATCGGCACTAATGCGAAACACTACGCAGCTGAAATGTGTTCAGGTGATTTCATAATTGGATTGGATGATGACGTTACACATATTCCCGATAATGCGGTGATCCGCTTATTGGAAGCTTATATCAACATTCCATCAATGGGTTATCTTTCAACTGATGTGGTGAGAGATAGTAAAACAAATGGAGCAAAACCGCCTGAAGATATGTACTATGAAATTCCATACTTCGATAGCAAGTTTGTTTTACAGGCGGGTCCTGCCGGCGGCTGGATGTTTATAATATCAAGAAAAGTTTATAACGCGATCGGCAAGTTTGCCACTGATAACGAGAGGCTTTTCACCGGTGAAGACGGGAATTATACAATGAGGGTAATAGAAAAAGGACTGAGAACAGGTGTACTCAAAGGGCTGAAAGTCTATCACGCTACGGACCCCGAAAACAATATGCCATACCGCGAAGTTTATACAGGTAAAATGAAAGAGCTAAAAACAACAGAGAAACGCCGGGCAATGGGAAAAGCGATAGATTTTGCGCGGCACTACCGTTACTTCTATCATAAGTTCATTGAGCTGCTGGAACGTGAAGCGCTTGGAAAGGATAGTATCTGAGATTTATGAAAATAAACTTCATAGCTCCTGAAATAACTCGAACAGGCGGAATGAACATTATTTTCCAGTATGCGAACAGGCTGCATGATAGAGGCCACGACGTTGTTGTATATACGCCGGTAATTCCGTTTAATCTGCATAAGAACCAACTTAGGTGGTATTACTTAAAATACCAGGTCAAATCTTTATTAAAATGGATCACAGCGGGCAAAAATAAGCTTCCCTCCAATATTTATCCTTACAGGTTCCGGATCAAATTTGTGCCCATTATGCACAATATGTTTGTGAGGGATGCTGATGTTTCGATAGCAACTTCATGGCCAACATCCTATCCGGTCCATCACTTCAGCAGTTCAAAAGGCAGGAAGTACTACCTTATACAGGATTACGAGATATGGAATTCCAACACGAAGCTGGTTGACAGGTCATACACGCTTCCGCTCAAACGAATAGTCTGTTCAAAACACATGCAGAACCTGCTTAAAGACAAATTTGGATCTGATTCAAAGCTGATATATATTGGGCTGGATAGGAACAGGTTTTACAATGAGAACAAAGTTTACAATGATCCGCCTGTTATATCATTCCAGGATCATTCGCTTGCTAACAAAAATGTTGAAGGTGCAATTTACATTGCAATTAAGCTTAAAAACGAATACCCCGGGCTTAGATTCCAGGCCTTTGGAGTAAAAAAATATCACGAGCTGCCCGATTTCATTGTTTTCACGGAAAATCCGGATGATAAAACGCTCACGCAAATCTATTCTACAACGGATATTTTTCTTTTCTCAAGCAAGTACGAAGGATTTGGCTCTCCGCCATCGGAAGCAATGGCGTGTAAAAGCGCTATCGTTGCCAACAGGGTTGCTGCAATTCCGGAATATTCAGAACATATGATAAATGCCATCCATACTGATCCGGATGATGTTGACGGTTTATACAAAGGTGCGAAGTTACTGATCGATAATCCGGAACTGATAAGACAAATATCAGAGGCTGCTTACGTTCATATTAGGGAATTCATGAATTGGGATAACAGTATTATAGAATTTGAAAATTATATAAGCAAATAGTTGAAAGTTTCAGTAATAATAGTGAATCACAACACCGGCAATATACTGAAGGATTGTTTAGATTCTTTGTATAGGTTTGAAAACGTTGATGACATCGAAATTTTCATTATTGATAACTTTTCAAATGATGATTCTAGAGCTGTGATAGAAAACTTGAAGAAAAAGTATGAACGCATTAATATTTTATTTACAGATACGCTGGTAAGTTTTTCTGCTGCCAATAATCTCGGCATACAGAAAGCAAGCGGTGAGTATATTTTGATCATGAATCCCGATATTATCTTTACAGAGCCTGTACTGGATAAATTGTGCGGGATACTGAAGGCCGAGACTTCTATTGGGGGCATTACCCCTGCTTTAACCGGAACAGATGGTAAGTTTCAGCGCAATTATTTCCAAAGATTTCCAACCATCAGGCAATTCGTTTATTTTCAGTCTGTATTTGCAAAATTATTCAATAAATCGGCTAGGAGGATGAACAAATACCTGGAAAATCAGGATATTGATATTTCTACCGGCAAGATGTATTTTACCGAGCAGATACCTTGTGCGTTCTTGATGACTACGAGAAACATGTTTGATAAAATTGGTTTAATGGATGAGAATTTTATCCTGTTCTATGAGGATGTTGACCTATGTTACAGAATAGCGCGAGAGAAGAAACTGGCAGTTGATGCATCTATAAAGATAACACATTTGGGAGGCTCCAGCTTCAAGAGTGAAGATAATTGGTGGATGTTTGGCAGATTTACTGTTAGTATGCTGTACTTTTTCAAGAAACACTACAGCAGTACAAGATACATGTTACTGAAAGCAATTGTGTATGTTAACTCATACATAGTACTGTTTCTGGAAACACTGAAAAACCTATTTTCAAAAAGGGATGTTTACAGGTATAAAAAGCACCAACACTTGTTGAGGCTGCTGAAAAAATGAATCACTCCATATATTATATCAGGTACATAATACTTGCCGTTATTGGGTGTTTACTTGCAGCTCTCAACAGTAATGTGCATGTAGATGACGCCCTGATATACTACAGGTACATAGAAAACTTCATACAGGGCAACGGTTTAGTTTATAACATAGGAGAAAGATTTAACGCGCTTACTTCGCCGTTGTATATTTACATTTCTATATTACTGTCATCAATAACCCGGGAGGTGGAGCTCTCGCAGGTATGTTTGAATGCTGCGCTAATGATATCTTCTTCAATCGTCATTCTTCAGATTTTCAGAAAGCAGGATCTAACGCGGACCGGCTTCATTGCAGCCTTGATATTTATTTCATCAAAATATTTTTACTCAGTCTTCGGACTGGAAACAAATCTCTTCATACTTGTAAGCCTGTTGTGTATATATTTTTATCTCCAGCTTAACATGAGTGCATTATCAGTGTTTTGCGGATTATTACTTTTAACTCGCGGTGAGGGGCTGTTTCTTGTGATTATTCTGTTCCTTTTACTGTATAAGTATCACCGCGAACTTTTGAAGATCAAATATCTGGCAATTATTGCTATTTTTGTTTTGCTCAATTCCATGTTCAACTACTACTATTACGGTGAATTTTTACCTCATACTTTGAGTGTGAAAATTGGACAGGGCAGTTCAGGGCTCTGGGGCCGGTATTCATATCTTCTTGGCGCAGATTACCTGTTCGGTATGTTTAACAACCAGGCATTCTATATTTTGTTCATATTTGGAGCTGCGATCATCGGACTTGTTAAAAATTATAAGAACATCTTTGTACTGATTTTATTATTCTTCACACTATCACTTTCAGTATTTTACCTGGCTTTAAATATTCCGGGCTATCACTGGTACTACTCAATTCACTTCTTAACATTGTTTGTATTATGCGGTTTTGGCATATCAGAAATAATACGCTTCGTAAATGCCAAACTTAAGACGAGGGCATTGCAGATAACCGCAATATGTTTAATATTCATTTATCCGGTACTTACACAGCTTGAAATTGCGCGGCTGTTGCAGAACGAAAAACCACATTCCCAATATAAGCTGGCTGGAGAATGGCTAAAAGAAAATACCCCGGAGAACTCTGTAGTTGCCGCTGTTGAAATAGGTCATATTGGATGGTACTCAAAGAGAAATATTGTCGATATTCTTGGCTTAACAAATCCACACAATGCGGAATTTATTTCGTCGGGGCACTTTTCAAAATGGTACGAAGTGTATAAGCCTGATTTCATCGTAGCGCATAATCCACCATGGCCTCAGGAGGAGATAATTCCCGTACTGATAAGCAAAGGGGAATTCACTGAAGTTTCGGTTAAAGGGCTCAAAGATTACAAAATTTTGAAATCAAATAACAAACATTGATAGGCATAGTAATACCAAATTACAACGGGTTTGAACATCTTGTGACCTGTTATGAATCATTAAAGAAGCAGACATATGCGGACTTCAGAGTGATACTATGTGATAACGGCTCAAAGGATAATTCTGCAGGTTACACAAAGGAGCAGTTCCCGGATTCCGAAGTAATACAGATCGGCTACAACTCGGGATTTGCAAAGGCGGTTAATGAAGGCATAAAATACTGCCTCGCCTCGCCGGGATTTGACCTGATATTCCTTTTGAATAACGATATAGAGCTGGCACCCGACTTCCTGCAAATTGCCATCAATACTTTCGCCGACTATCCGGATGCTTCAATTATGGCTGTAAAGATGCTGAATTATTTTAACAGGAATGTAATAGATGATTGCGGAGACTTCATCAAAGCGAACGGCGGCTCACCTTTAGCGCGTGGACACGGCGAAACGGATAGCGGTCAATATGATAAAACCGAATATATTTTCGGCGCATGCGCAGGTGCGGCAATTTACAAAAGAGAAGTATTTGAAACAACCGGACTTTTCGATGAAACATTCTTTGCGTATTATGAAGATATTGATCTCAGCTTCCGGGCGCAAATAGCAGGATTGAGATGTATCTACCAGCCAAGAGCTGTATGTTACCACAAAAGAGGCGGAACCAGCTCCATAGCAACCCACGGCTTCCAGACAGAAATGTGCGAGAGAAACCTGGTACTCATGCGGATCAAGAACTATCCCCTTTCAACATATGTGCTCTACCAGCCGCTCTTCTTTATTGCAAGATTGAAAAGATATTATTCATTCATACGGTTTCATTCATTCACATTATTTTTCAGGGCAGTAAGAGGATACATCAGGGGTCAGCTGCTGCTTGTAACTAAGCTAGGCGAGAGATTCCGCATTCAGCGTTCACGTAAAGTATCAGTGGATTACATTAAGGGGCTATTTATTAAATGAACCCGTCGGTATCAATAATAATATTGAATTATAACGGTAAGCAATATCTCAAAGAGTGCCTTAACTCTGTATTTTCACAGTCATATACAGATTTCGAAGTAATTCTATTTGATAATAACTCATCAGATGGCAGTATTGAATATTTACAGAATGAATTCCACGACAAACGATTGAAGGTTGTTGAATCTGCAAAAAACCTCGGCTTTGCGGGAGGTAACAATGAAGCCCTGAAGCACTGCGGAAATGACCTGGTTGTACTTCTAAATAATGACACTGTAACAGATAATGAATGGCTAAAATTTCTCGTTGTTGCTGTTGAAGGTAAAAATACTGTCGCTTCTTCTTTTGTTAAAACCAAAGGAGTTCCGGAAAAGTACTACGACACCAACGGTTCGGTATCTTACCTCATGTATAATGTCATGAATATTTTTCCTGATAAAGAAGATGAGTTCTACCCAAATGGCTGCTCTCTTATATTCAGAAAAAGCGAGATCGGCGAACCATTCGATCCGGATTATTTCTATTACGGTGAAGATACATATCTTGGGCTTAAAGCAAGGTTCATGGGGATGAAGATCAAATTTGCGAAAGACTCAATTGTTCATCATTTGGGCGGCGGCTCCGAAACGGCAAGCTTGTTCAAGACATTCTGCCAGGAAAGAAACAGATTCCTGAATCTATACATTTTTTTTAGCTTTGGTTTCATTATCAGAATGATACCATATATAACTTTTAACCATACCATGAGGCTGGTCACTTCAATATTCTCCAAACGCCGTTCATTCGGCGGCACACTGAAAGCACTTATTTGGTTCTACCTGAATATTCCGGCATTGCTGCGGAAAAGGCGCGAAATTGCTCTCTTCAAAACAAAGGATGAGCCGGAAGTGATAAAGTTCATGTCATCTAATGTATTTAATGAAGGATCACGCGTGGCAGGATTCTTCAACAGTGTATCATATCTGTATTCCAGAATTACCGGAATAAAACCTATAGAATACTACTTAAAAAACGGTATCCCTTTTAAATAGATACATTATATTCACTTACTACATTTGAATTTAATGCTTATTTTTGCACAAACAAAAATCTGCATTTGAGCAAAATAAAAGTACTCCAGCTTATCGATGGCGGTTTCCTGGGCGGCGGACAGGCAAATGTGCTTTCTATTGCCCGAAACCTGGACAAGGAAAAATTTGAAGTTTGTGTAGCTGCCGCAGGTGAGGGCTCCTTCGAAACGAAGGTGCTTAGCAGCGGAATACCCTTTATACCACTTGAACTGCCTAAACTACTACGCTCGCGTTACCTGAAGATACTGCAAAAAGTTTATGACGGCGAGAAATTTGATATTATTCACACACATGGAGGTGTGGCGGGATTCTACGGTAGGACGCTGAAAAAACATAATCCCCTGCTTAAGTGCGTGCATACAATTCACGGCCTGCACTATATACATAGTCACAACTTATTCAGAAAGAATATATCCAGAACAATTGAGCAATATCTTGTTCAATACACCGATGTAACAATTTGCGAAACGTATAATGATTTCCTCGCCGCTATCAGGAACAGGATCGCAGGAAAAGCAAATACGCAGGTTATTCCAAATGCTATAGATATATCCCGGTTCTCAAACCTGAAACGAAATACAGAATTAATGGGATCACTCGGAATTTCACCCGGGGATTTTATTTGCGGTAACATTTCAAGGTTTGATGAACAGAAAAACCAAAAGCTGATCCTGCAGGCTGCGTATTTCCTGGTAAAAAAATTCCCCAACATGAAATTCGTTTTCGTTGGCGATGGCAAATACCTGAAACAAATGCGCGACCTGACAAGGGAATCAAACATTGAAGCAAATGTGATATTCACAGGCGAGCAAAAGAACCTGGCAGATTATTATTCAATTTTCGATATCTTCATTTTCCCAACATTATGGGAAGGGATGCCGTATGTATTGCTCGAAGCAATGGCATCAAGACTGGCAATAATATGCAGCGCGATACCAAATCTGCTGGAAGTCATTAAACCGAATTTTTCAGCACTAACAATTGATCCGCTTGATATGGACGACCTTTTCCAGAAAGTATCATCGCTTTACCAGGATACAGCCTTGCGCGAAAAGATCGCCCAGAATGCGATGATCGAATCCACCCAGTACGATGAATCAGAGGTCATCCCGAAGATAGCGGCTGTATATGAAGAGGTAATGCAGAAATGAAGCGGATAGGCATATTCGGCGGAACATTTGACCCTATTCATACAGGCCACTTGATAATGGCAGAAAACGTGAAGGAACAAGTGCATCTGGATACAGTCCTGTTCGTTCCAACAGGCACTCCCCCGCTGAAAGATAATGCGGATGTTTCACCCGCTAAAATACGTGCTGAAATGGTCCGGCTTGCAATAAGTGATAACAGCAATTTCGGGATATCAGAGGTTGAAATGAATTCTCCTCCGGAGGAAAAGTCATACACAGTAAATACACTGCTTAAGCTGCGTGAAGAATACTCAGCCGAACAAGTAAAGTTTTATCTTATTATAGGGATGGACCAACTTATTGACCTGCACAAATGGAAAGACCCGGGCAAGCTTTTCATGCTTTCGGAGGTAGTAGTAATTAACCGGCCCGGTTACCTTATACAGCAGGTTGAAAATGATTACGGCAGGCAATGTATATACGTTCCGGCGCCAAACATCGATATCTCTTCAACTGATATAAGGTTCAGGATACAGGAGAAAAGATCAATCCGCTACCTGGTGCCCCGTGCAGTTGAGGAATATATTTTAGATAACCAACTTTACAAATAACAATTTATCAATTCATAAGCGCAAAATGTCATTAAAAAAACCGGTAGTAATGAAGTTCGGCGGAACTTCAGTTCAGGATAGCGATTCTATACAAAACGTGATACGTATTGTTCGGGAAACACCTTCTCCGAAGGTAGTTGTTGTATCCGCTATCTCAAAGGCAACCACATCACTCGAAAATATAGCGCGCTTTGCTGCAGAAAAGAAGACTGAGGAAGCAGAGAAGCTGCTTGAAGAGATCATTAACAGGCATCACAACATCATAAATGATCTTGTTACCGAAAGCTCGCTGAAGGCGGCCGCTGCCGAGAAGATAATAAAATATCACAGGGAAATTGCCGAGCTTGTGAAGGGGCTTTCAATTATTAATGAGCTATCGCTTCGAATACTGGATGCATTCAGATCATTTGGTGAGCTGATGTCTTCGGCGGTAATATATCATGCTATGAAAAACGCCGGATTGGATGTAGAACTTATCGATTCAAGGGATGTGATAAAAACCAACAATGATTTCTCCAGGGCATACCCGAATTTCGAGCTCTCCCAGGGAAATGCAAACAGTCTTATTAAACCTGTTTTAGATAGCGGTAAGATCGTGCTTGCTCAGGGATTTATTGGCTCAACAGAAGATGGCATTACAACCACTATGGGCAGGGAAAGCTCTGACTTTTCGGCTGCCATTTATGGTTCGCTGGTTGATGCCCGGGAGATACAGATATGGACAGATGTTGACGGCGTGCTTTCCTGTGACCCGAATATAATAAATGGAGCATTTAAGCTCACAGAAATTTCGTTCAAAGAAATGGAAGAGCTCTCAAACTTCGGCGCAAAGGTTCTGCATAAAAACTCAGTAAAGCCCGCGCTGAAAAAGAATATTCCGATGAAGATCCTTAACTCAAAAAATACCAAGTCAACCGGTACACTGGTAAGTTCAAAGCTCAGCTACCCGCAAAATGTGAAATCAGTTACATATAAAAAGAATATTATTGTGCTGCGCGTAAAACCAAAAGAAAGCCTGAGCCAGTTTGTATTCTGGGAAATGATGCTTAACATTCTTGCAAAACATAAACCGCAGATTGATATCCTGCTCTCTTCCAATAACGCATTAATGATCGTGATTGCAGAAAACGCATATACAAAGATCCATTATGATGAGCTCAAAAGTGAGTTTGACGAAATATCCGAATGCGAAATAGTCAGGGATAAAGTACTGATAACACTTGTAGGCTCAAGCCTTGGTGAGATAAGTAATTTTGAGCAGCGGATATTCATTTGTAACCCGGGCGTAAAGGCTGAATCTATAATTTACGGATTCAATCCGCACAGCTTCATGCTTCTCGCTAATCTTGAGCACTGCGAAAAGATCCTGGTTAACCTGCATAAGGAATTTTTCGAAAATGATTCTGCAGCAAGCGGATTATTTGATAATTCAAAATCTTTGAAACAAAAGGATATATCATAATGATAGAACTGGCAATTGTTGGATATGGCAAAATGGGCAAAATGATAGAATCACTAGCCTCTGCAGAAAAATTTCACATTTCCGGAGTTTACGATGTAATAAATCCACCTGAAACTCATCTAAAAGAAAAAGCAGATGTGGCCATAGAGTTTTCAGCTCCTTCAGAAGTACTGAAAAATGTTGAATTTTTGGCCTCAAAAGGCATAAATGTGGTATGCGGAACAACCGGCTGGTATGATAAAGCCTCTGAGGTTGAAGCGATAATCAAAAGGTACAATACAGGCTTTATTTATGCAAGTAATTTTTCCGTGGGTGTTAACCTTTTTTTTCAAATGGTAAAAGATGCTGCAGCTATAATGAACAGGTTCAGCGAATATAATGTTTTGGTAACAGAAACACACCACACACAGAAGCTTGATAAACCCAGCGGCACGGGAATTAGAACGGCTGAATATCTGATAGAAAACCTGGAGAGCAAAAAAAGCTATGTGAGCGATGCCGAAAGAGCTGCCGCAAATGAGATAAACATCATTTCGCATCGAATTGAAAATGTTGTTGGAGTGCACGAAGTAAAATTTGAAAGTGAAGCAGATTCAATAACACTTACTCACAGCGCGAAATCAAGGCGCGGTTTTGCAGAAGGCGCTTTGCTTGCTGCAGAGTTTATACATACTAAAAAGGGATTTTACAAATTTGAAGATGTTTTCGGGAACATTAAATAGCATCAGAAATGGAAAATAACGAAGAGAACAGATCACCGGTTGAATCAAATGACAATTTAAGTGATTCCGCCGAAAGCAATGTAATTGAGAACATTTCGCTTGGTGACGCAATGGCGGGTGTTTTTACCGAGCCGGGCAGTACATTTGAATCAGTTAAAGCTTCAGTGAAAAAGAATTACTGGCTGCTTCCTGTGCTGATAGTAATAGCCGTAAGTGTACTCTCAAGTTTCCTGGTTATGAATGATGAAGAGCTCGTTTCTGAGATCAGGACCAAGCAAAAGGAAGCAATTAAAAAGCAGATGGATGAGGCGGTGAAAGATGGCAAAATGACACGTGAACAGGCTGACCAGCAGATCGAGCAAACTGAAAAGATGTTTGGCGGCGGTATGTTTGTAGTTTTTGGAATTATCGGGTCAGTTTTTGGTGTACTTATCATCTTTTTCCTCAAAGCGCTGGTTTACTGGGGAGGGCTGAAGCTGTTCAAAGGCGAGGCAGGTTATGGCGATTTGCTCAATGTATTGGGCTTGGCGGGCCTCATTACTGCCATTCAGCTTGCAATTGATACAGTGCTCGCAATTCTAATGGGTAAGCTGATGATGAACATTGGACCCGTGATGTTATTCAGCGAAGAATCTGTAGGGAAACAAATGTACACACTTTTGGCAAACTTTGACCTGCTGAATATTTGGTATAACATCGTAGTAGGTATCGGGCTTGCAAAAGTCTCCAAACTGAAGCCATCGGTAACCATCACTTTTGTATTTGTACTATGGCTTGTATGGGTATTGTTAACTTCCTTCGGTCCGCTTGGAATGTTTATGGGAAGATAAGATTAGAACATATCAATCAAAAAAGCCGGTTATGCCGGCTTTTTTGATGATCATTAAATACATATTTACTTTATTAATATCATCTTCCGGGTAAGCATTATCCTATCTGTCTTCATAATATAGAAATACACGCCTGAAGAAAGCATTGAGGCATCAAAGTTCACTTCGTGCCTGCCTGCAGGCTTGTACCCCCTGAAGAGCAAAGCGATCTCCCTGCCTGATACATCGTATACCCTAAGCTCAACACTCCCCTGTTCGGACAATTCAAAAGTGATTTTCGTAGCGGGATTAAACGGATTAGGATAATTTTGAAACAGCCTGAAATCATTTGGAATACTTGTTACCGGATCATTGATCCCGATCAGTTGGCCTGTGAGTATCTTAGCATTAGGACCACCATACGCCCCTATATCGTTACGCAAACCGCCTAATGAAGGATACTTTGCAAAAGTTAGATTGTTGGGGTCTTCCAGGTCATTAAACTGTAAACTCGAATCACCTTTATCAATACATGGCGAGCCTGGTAAAAGTACAAAATTAGAATCTCTGAATTGCGGATCCATGTTGAAATTGCCTGCATAAACAGGCCCGCCTTGTATATTATTGTACCTTATTGTTAAACCGGACCCGGCTATTTGAGATAAGTTAGGCGAAGTATTTCCCCAAATAATATTATTCTGAATTAGTGCCTCCACTCCGCCATTCCCGAAAACACCTGAAATAGATGAAGTAGCTGAATTACCTGCTACAGTATTATTTTCTATCACCGTGGGACGTGTGAAATGACCATTCAGCCAGAATCCGGAGCCTGCTCCAAACTGGTATGAGCCATAATTTGATGTAACTACATTGTTTCTGTACTCACCTCCGCAATAATTCAGTACGATACCTGCACCATAACGCGCAGTATTGTTCATTACGATATTGTTATAAAACCGTACGTAACTATCACCTATCCTTACGCCGCCACCGCCCGTACTGTTGACACCGGTTACATTGGTTACCACGTTATTATAGATGATATTATCCTTTATGATGGGCGAAGAAAACTGCACAAGAATTCCGCCGCCTTCTCTGTAGAGGCCCGCTGCATGTTCATCATCCCACTTGGTACCGCTTCCGCCCGTAATTGCAAATCCCTGGAGCACTGTTGTTGAATCTTCCCCATTATTTATAATTACGCAGCTTCCTGAATCCGGCTGTGATGGTGTACTGCCGTTTATGATTGTTGCGTAAATTGTTGCTGTGTTTTGGGTCACATAAAACTGGCTGGTAAGAACTATCTTCTTCCCTCTGAAATTAATGTTCTCAAAATATGTGCCCGGGGAAACAACGATAGTATCACCGTTTGCAGAAGCATTGATAGCAATCTGAATTGTGGAGTATTGCGCAGGCACAGTTTTTATTACAGCATGAGATCCGGCTGCGGAAAAGAGGAGGGCGAAAAATAGTAAAAATTTCTTCATTTTATGGATTTAGTTTGTAAAATTAAATATTTCTCTGAATTCTTTGTGATCCAGCATTTCCCTTAAAGATAAAACAAAATCAGGCGGTTCCTGAAACGGCGTTTCCCTGAAGAGCTTCTGCGATCTATTATCAAGCAGCTCATCAAATCGGTACGCTTTTTCTTCTGAGGCACTTTCAATTGTGTGAACATAATTAATATTAAACAGCATTTTTTTAGGATTTACATAGCCGCTTTCGATCAGAACTTTTGTCTTTTTATCGCAGCTGCATGGATTATCGCTGTTCATGAGTCCGCATTTATTGTGCATGAAACTGAATAGCTGTTTCCGCGCGCGTGAAAGTTTCTGCCTGAAATTATCCCTGCTGATATCCATTATCTCGGCACCGATCTTATCGGTAACCTGGAATATTGCTCCAAGGATGTATATCAACCGCTGCTCTCTATCCAGGCAAAGCAGCATGCCTGACATACAGCTTACTTTTACCTCGTTCACAATAGTACGCATCTCAACTTCATAATTTTCCTGCAGGGGCAGCTCATTATCCGGAACATTCTCGATAATTTTCCAGTAATCATCAAAATTTGATGCGTGTTTTTTCTCGCCAAGAGATTTTTTCATGTTCAGCACCTGGTTAACTACTATCCTGTAAACCCATGTCCTGAAGCTGCTTTCTTTTCTAAAGGTAGAAAGTTTGGTGATGATCTTAATGAGAACTTCCTGTGTTATATCTTCTGCTTCCTGCGGATAGAATACCATCCTCAGCGCGATATTATATATCCATGCCTGGTGACGGTAAATTATCTGTTCAAGGGATTGCCTGCTGCCTTTGAGAGCTGAATCAATAAGCTCTTCATCCTTTGTATCGGTTAAGTTCTTTTCTATGAACGGATTTTCTATCATAATAACTTAGACTTAAAAATTTGACATGTGTGACAGCGGAGGGGCTATTTGGGGAAAGAAAAGTGTTAAACTACTGTATTTTATGTATTAGAATCATTTTTGTATTTCCTTCTTGAGTCAATTTTCTTAAGCTGCCTGGCTATTACCGCGTCAGCAATAAGCAATGCTATATCATCTTTTGATGAGAGGTTAAAAATTTCATCTGTAACTCTTTGGCTTACATCTATCCTGTAGAGTGTACTCACAAGCTTTTCAACGTTTTTATCCAGCATTTCACGGACTCTTACAGCCAGGATATCGCGCACCTGGTTCATACTTAGTACATTGTGCGGCACGATATCAAAATTCCCCGAGACTATTTCAAAAACTTCTTTATGATCTTCCATTATATAGTAATTTTTAAACTATTGGTTCTTTTCTGCTTCAAACTGAACTACTTCACCTGATTGAATTGTGTACTTAATCAGAATAGGGTTGCAGCAAATCTCGCAATCCTCAACATAACTCTGGCTTTCAACTGATAAATCTATCAAAACGGAGATCTCCTGCCAGCAATATGGACATGTAAAGAAGTATTCCATTACTGGTCTATTGGTTCCAGCATACATGTATGAACATTCCACTGGAAGCCGGGGTTCTTAAGAAGTTTCCGTGCATCATTTATATGATCGATCAGTCCTTTCCTATCGGCTGATTTTACGAGCTCTCCTATATATCCGAATAGTGAATAATCCATTGCGCATGAATTATTTTCCTGCCGGCTGCCAACTGTGCACCTGGAACAATCCCAATCAACCAGTTTGCATAGCGGAACGCAAATGAGCAATTCATCAAACCCGGATGGCCAGTCAGCGGCAAGCCATGCATCGGTATTCCTGCCTCTCGCTGATATTTCGAGCAGCATTTCCCAGCTTTCATCATCGGCGGCTATTGCCTCAAGGGAATCAAGCTGCCTGAGCGTAAGCTCAACAGCCATTTCATATGTTGAACCTCTATTCAGCCAAAGCTGGTAAATATTGTTATAGTTCAGCAGCTTATCCAGCATTTATCTTCACCTTCCGCATTACGTATCCAAACCTGAACAACAGCAGCGTGAGCAAAACGGCGCCTATGATAAATACCGGCGAGTTTAAACGGGTGGGATCCATACTTGCAGCAAACGGCACACCGCCTGCTGCAATGGCAAGCCCGAATGAGAGTCCAGAGGCAGTAGCAGGCAGGCGTTTCATTCCTTTATACAACGCTGAAACGAATATTGGTGTAACCGATTGCAGTAAAGCTACACCCGGAAGAAGGAAATAAATGCTGCTTTCGCCCAGTATCAGGAATGGAATTGCGAGCAGGAGTGCTGAATAAGTATATCTTTTCCAGCCGAAGTAATCTCCGGCGTATCCCCCGAAAATTTTTCCGCCTGCTGCCGAAAGCGAGATAAGAATGATATTGGTAATTTCACCCTGCTCAACATACTGGAAAATATTCCACACTGCCGAGCGCAGTGCAATTGCAAAAAGCATTACCAGCATTATAAGATCATGTTTATCAAATTCAGCATCCTGTGTTTTGCTTTCATAAGGCATATCGGGTGTTTTCAAAACGGCAAGTACTGCTATAATTATTATAAGCAATGCGGATATGATGGTGACTGGAAAAATTCCATTAACTGCCAAATAGCCCCCGATTGCAAGGCCTGCGACACCGGGTGAAGAAAACAGGCCAACCGCCGATGCTTTGCCGGGTGTTACGCACAATGCCATTGCTCCGCCGCCAACATGAAAAAAAGCAGATGCAATTCCTGCCATTACTACTGCTGCCACAGGTTGTATAAAGAAGAGGAAAATGGATGCTGCCATCAATCCCAGCCCGGCAACGGCAGCAAGCTTCGGATTCTTTAATTTATCCGTAAGCAGACCTGCCAGGGGCTGAACAGCAAATGCAAGTATGTTGTATAGCAATACCATTGAGCCTATGCCATAGATCGACATGCCCGATGAAAGGCTGCCTATTATCAATCCGGCTGAACAATCCGAAATGCCGTGGGCTAAACCCAGCGATGCGGGAAGCAGAGTTTTATTCATACTGCAAAACTTAATAATGCAGTTGCAAAATTTGAGAGAAAAGAAAGCAGCACAGCCTTCTTCAGATCTATCCTGAATAGTATCATTATTAGAACCGTTTCTGTTAAAAATACAACTAATTCAACAATTAAAAAATAGATATTGAAGGCAGATGAATTAAGCGGACCCGATAAGTAGTTATAAAAATAGTAGGCTAAAGGGTGAGTGAACAGGTTGATCAAAATTGCATAAAAGAAGAGGCTCAAAAAGTCTTTTCTGAAGAACAAAACGTAAACCACATACTCTACAGCTATTGTTATGAATAGTACTGTAAGATAAAATGACATTTAGTGTTTCTTCATTTTTCGGATCAGGACTATAGAAACGATCAGCACCAGCGCAAGTACCGGAAGAATAATGAGCAAATATCCGGTATAGCTTGCTGCAGGAGTAACTACATCATCCCTTACACCGCTTTTAGAATCTTTAGCTTCCAGAATATTACCGTATTTATCTTTGTAAAAGGTTTTGGAATTATTGATAACAAGCGAATCTCCTGAAGCTTTTTCGATCTTTAGTTCATCCTGTATGACATCATATTTCGCGTCTCTTTCAACATATGAAGTGCAGTTAATTGATGCGGAGCGCGTCATCAGGCTCTTTTTTGAATCAAAAAATTCCCTCAGCGCATTTGCGCGTGTATTGTTATCTCCAATTGAATTGATAGAATCCAAAGCTGACTTATTCAGGTCGGAATTTTTAATGATGTACAATGCAGGGGAACCAAATTTACAAAAGATATCGATCCAAGAACTATCTTTAACAAAATATGAATGTAAAACAGGGATACCGTTCGAAACATTTACGGGATAGACAAGAAATGAATAGTCAGGGTATGAATCAATGTTCTCAATTCTGAAGTTGTAGCTTACTTTTTTCTTTCCATCCGGAAGGAGATCCGCCGAAGCGGAGCCGTAAGCGGCCAACAAAATTATCAACAGCAATACGATCTTTTTCATTTTGTCTCCTTCCGGATCAGAAATTTAATATTAGCTTAGTTTACGCTTGCATCATCAAAGCTCTCAAGCCACTGATCTATAACCCCCATAAATGACTCAAGACAGCCATCTTCAAACGGGGAGATCAAGTTCGCAGTTTCAACCAGCCCGAGGAATGATTTGCTTCCGCCTGCGCGGCAAAGCCTGAGGTAATCAACAAGCGCCTGTTCGCGGTTTTCAAGCGCTTTCTTCCAGAACTGGAATGCGCATATCTGCGCCAGGCAGTAATCGATATAATAGAACGGGCTCATGTATATATGGCGCTGCTGCTGCCAGCGGCCGCCTTTTTCGAGGAACTCGTTGTTATCATAATCAATATATGGCAGGTATTTCTTTTCAATAGCAAGCCATGCCTGTTTTCTTTCAAGCGGTGTAGCGTTGGGATTTTCATAAACCCAATGCTGGAATTCATCTACCGAAACACCATATGGAATGAATATTACTGAACCTTTCAGGTGTGAATATTTGAACTTCTCGGTCTGATCTTTAAAGAAGCAGTTCATCCACGGCCATGTGAGGAATTCCATGCTCATTGAGTGGATCTCGCAAGCTTCGGAAGTCGGGAAGAAATATTCAGGTATTTCAAAGTTACGGCTGGAATATGCCTGGAACGCATGCCCGGCTTCATGGGTCAATACTTCAATATCACCCATTGT
>JACSRQ010000111.1 GCA_014879675.1 Ignavibacteria bacterium | reverse complement strand
GATTTCATGCACTGTCCTTATGAGTTTGATTGAAGGGATGTTCATATATGGCAGGGTCGTAATGGTAGTTGTCCTTCAATATAACCCTGTACAGGTCTTCATCCGATGAATATGATATGCCGTATTCTGAAATTATCGTCATCAGCTCTTTCTGTGAGCTTGACTCAATCTTTTCTGATAATTTACCGGTAGTTTTCATTTCTGCTGTTTCCATGATCTTTGATTTTAAATTTGTGAAAAAATTCCGGGTTCATAATATTCAAACAGTACTGAACACAAGGGTTAACTGTTATTACGAAGTTTACGGGGACATCTAACTAAGCATATTGAAATCTTGTCTGGTAATTACTTCCCCGGAATTTAATTCTATAAGTAGTTCCTTCTGAAGCAATGCGTGTTATGGTTCCGTCAAGCTGTGAAACCAGCATATCTATCAGCTGCATACCAAAGCTGAGCACATGCCCGTTCACAAGAGTTAATGGAATTCCAACGCCATCTTCAGAATAATTGAGTTCAAATTCTTCTTTTGCTGTTTCTGTTAATGTAATTTCAATGTTCCCTTTTCTTTCGCCCGGGAAACCATGTTTAAGCGAATTCGTGATCAGTTCATTAATAAGCAATCCGAAAGGCACGGCAGTTTCGATCGAGAAGTGGATATTTTTTGCGTCAAACTTCATTCTCACTTTGTCTTTCTGCTCATCATAAGTTGCAAGAAGCTGCCCTGCAATACTAAAAAGATAATCTTCCATATCTATCTTTGAAAGATCACAAGACCTGTAAAGCATCTGGTGTATGAGAGCCATTGAACGGACGCGGTTCTGGCTTATAGTAAGCTGCGATTTCAGCTTGCCATCCCCCGCCGATGATGCCTGGAGATTAAGCAGACTGATAACTATCTGCAAATTGTTCTTAACCCTGTGATGTATCTCCTTAAGCATCAGTTCTTTTTCTTTCAGGTTGTGCTCAAGTTTTGCATCCTTTTCTTTTTCAATGGTAATATCATCTTTCATAGCAATAAAATTCGTGATTTCATCATTTTCATCTACAACGGGTGTTATTTTTATCCTTTCCCAGTACAACTCGCCATTTTTCTTTTTATTTTCTAACTCGCCTTCCCAGACGTTACCTGTAAGTATGGTTGTCCACAGATCCCTGTAGATCCCGTGAGAAGTTGTTCCTGATTTAAGCAGCACTGGTGAACCCCCCATTGCTTCTTCTTTAGTATAGCCTGTCAGCTCTTCAAATTTCTTATTTACATACTGAATTTTTCCATCAATATCAGTAATTACTATTGTATTGGAGCTTTGCTCAACTGCTGCAGTAAGCTTGTGTATCTTTTTTTCATTTTCAACTCTTGCGGTTACATCCCTTGAGTTAACCACTATATGGGTTGCGTGCGGGCCTTCAGTAAATTTTGTGCCGGCAGATTCCAAATATACATAGTCACCATCAGGCTTCCTGAATCTGTATGGTGCAAATACAGCCGTACCCGGTGAAGCAACACCATCCCGGAAGGATTCAATCACAAATGCTGCATCATCTTTGTGAACAAATGAAAACGCATTTTTTCCTACAAGTTCATTTGGTCCATAGCCGATAACCTTTTCAATCGACGGGCTCTCATAAAGTATTGTGCCTTTATCATCCAGCACAGTAATAATGTCTGTTGAAAGATTAATAATTTCCCTAAGCGCATTATCACTGATCACGCCGATCTGAGGTCGATTTTCGATAAGAGAGAGGTTCCCGCACAGGGGGATCTCCGGCTCATACCCGTTTCTTTGGGAGTGATCGCTGTAATCAGCCGCAGTATTCTTTTTCAGTAAAATGTTCATTGGTTCTTTCATTTAAAATATCATAGACTTTCTCGAATTCCATAGCTTTATCAAAAAAATGCATAGCTCCAAGACTTTTGCATTTATCGCGGTAATACTGGTAGTTCAGGTTAGAAAGTACTATTACATAAGGTTTCTGCTCCATAGAACTGATATCTTCCAGGACTTTGATTCCGTGGCCATATTTCAGTGATATATCAAGTATTACATAGTCAGGGTGCAGCTCTTTTATCAGCTTAACTGCAGTATATCCATCTGAAGCTCTCGCTTCAATGTTTACATTCTTTAACGGTTCCAGAAGCTTTGTCAGCTTCTCAACAACCAGGTCAGAATCTTCTACTAATATCATATTGCAGGGCATGTTGTTTTCATTTCTTAATACAAATATATCTGAATTGGGTTCATATTATAAGAGTACATTGTATGAAATGCTTGTAATCAAATCAATTACAAGCAAAAAAAGCAAAAAACGACTTAGTAACTTATTGTATATTAATCAATTAAATTGTTGTGCATGGCATATTGGGTAAGCTCAACGTTGGAATTCATACTTAGCTTTTCAAGTATCCTGGCCCTGTATGTATTTACAGTATGAATGCTGATGCTAAGCTCTGCTGCGATCTCGATCGCTTTTTTGCCGGAAGATATTTTTATGAACACCTCGTACTCCCGGTCTGAAAGCTGTTCATGCGGCATTTTATCGCTATCTTCAGAAAGAATATCCACCAGTTTTTCAGCAAGAGCTTTGCTGACGTACTTTCTGCCTGTTAGTACAGTGCGGATCGCTTTAACAAGTTCATCCGGCGCGCTTTCTTTGGTAAGGTAGCCGGATGCGCCGGCTTTCAGTGCGCGTATAGCAAACCTGTCTTCGGGATGCATGCTCAATATCAGGATACGGGTTTTCCTCTTAAGTGATTTCAGGTCCTTTAAAACGTCCAGCCCGCTTTTTCCCGGCATAGAAATATCCATGATGACAACATCCGGGTTAAGCTCACGTATTATATCAAGCGCGTCGTTTGCATTTGAGGCCTCCCCAACGATCTTCATATCCATCTCATCCTGTATGGTCTTCTTTATCCCTTCGCGAAGGAAGGCATGATCATCGGCAATTACTATCCTAACAATTTTTTCATCCATTTTATTTTGGTATTATGATATTGAGTTTAGTACCTTTATCTTTTATGCCGGTAATTGAAATTTGCCCGTTAACCGAGTGCGCACGCTCTTTGATACCTACAAGCCCCAGTGATTTGGCATTATTTATCTCTTCTTCAGTAATTCCTTTTCCGTTATCTTCAATTGAAAGATACACGCCCTTACCGTTCGCATTGAGGCCAATCTTCACAAAGTCTGCGCCTGAGTGCCTGGCAACATTGGTAAGCGCCTCCTGTACGATACGGTAAATAGTAGTATCAAGGTTCTGGCCGAACTCAAATTCTGAGTCCGAAAGCGAGACAGAGGATCTTATCCCCGTTCTTTTGGTAAATTCTTCAGCATGCCATTCAATTGCATCTTTCAATCCAAGCTTATCCAGTATATCGGGCCTGAGCTCCCGTGCAATTCTTCGTACTGAGTTGATCGTCTGATCGGTGATATCACTCATTGATCTGAGTCCTTCGAGTATTCCATCCCAATCCGGTAACTCTTTCGACTTCTCAATTTTCCTTGCAAGGAAAGCGATATCCATTTTCAAAGCCGTTAGCTCCTGCCCAAGCTGGTCATGTATCTCCCGTGAGATCATAGTACGTTCTTCTTCCCTGATGGTTTGAAGATGAGCGGCCAGTGAGTGCAGCATGTCATTTGTTTCTTTTTCTTTCTCCTCAGCAAGTATCTTTTCGGTTATATCGGTAGCAATGATGGTAATGTTCTCAACAGAATAATTTTTTTTCTGCGGAACAGCCTGAACCGTATAATACCCGATCTTGCCGCCTTCAGAAATTCTCTTGACGGTAAAACTGGATGCGTCACCTGTGCTGAATACTTTATCAAGGTTTTCCTTTGCCATAGGGCGGTCAGATTCATCAATAAGCTCGAAGCAACTGATGCCAATGATCTCAAGGGGGTCATACCTGGTACTGATAGACCTGTTAACCCCGGTAATACGATAATTACTGTCTATTGTCATGATAATGCTCGGGCTGTTTTCAAAAAGCGATCTCCACTTTTCTTCACTGGCTTTGAGCTTATCTTCCATTTTGCGCCTGAATGTAATATCTATCATGCTGCCAACCATCCGGTAAGGTTTGCCTGTTGTATCTTTTAGAATATATCCCCTGTCGAACACATATGAATAGCTGCCGTCTTTTTTCCTGAAAGCATATTCATCAAACCAGAAATCATGTTTTGCGGCTATCGCCATTTCAATACCGTTCTTAATTCTCTCTTTGTCATCTTCATGTATCCTGTTTGTCCACGACTCAACACTTTTTTCGATCTCTTCATCTGAATAGCCGAATAGGTCTTTAAAACCTTCATTCCACCACATGTTGTTTGATTCCAGATCCCAGTCCCAAAGCGCATCATTAGTTGCTTTGGTTATCAGCTTGAATCTTTCATTGGTTTCGTTGGCTTCTTTTTGCGCTTTTTTGGTTTCAGTCAGGTCATTAAAGAAAGACTGCGCTCCTTTTTTACCATCCTGAGCAAAGGGTATAGCAGAAACCATAACATCGATCAACTCACCACTTTTCCTGACAAATTTTTCTTCAATTTCAGGTACCGGAGTTCCATTGATCAGTTTGCGCATCCGTTCATTCACCGCTGCGTGGCTGCTGATGTGAATGACCTCTTTAATATTCCTGCCAACCAGGTCGTTATAAGATTCATAACCAAGCATTTTGTATCCGGCCGGGTTGATGTAAGATATTTTTCCTTCAAGCTGCAGCCAGATCCCGATGGGTGCTTTTTCAACTATGTTCTTATAACTTTCTTCAATTTTGATTCTTTCACTCTCAATTTCCAGGTACTCCAGTGCAAACGAAATATCTTCAGCAAGCTCAAGCAGAAGCTTTGTAGATTCATTTCCGAAGAAGCCCTTTTCACCTGAATATATGTTATATACTGCTACAACTTTGTTCCTGCACTCAAGTGGAAAAGTACCAAAAGAATAGAAGCCTTTACTGATACAATCCTCCTTCCACTTGCTCAAGCTAAGATCTGTTTCGACATTATTGCTCACATAATAGGTATTTTCGGTAAATGCCCTTACGATAGGCCCCTTTTCGGACTCATGAACCGAAATATTCAGCTTATCAACATAGTTCATAGTGTCACCGAAAGAATGAGCCGGAACTATCCTGCCTGTAGCGGGGTCCAGAAGCCCGATCCATGCCATTTGGAACTTCCCGTACTCAACCGCAAGCCTGCATGCATCACTCAGTATCTGGTCTTTATTCCTTGCACGCACTATAAGCTGATTGATATTTGTTTGCAGTGCGTAAACTCTGTTTTGATGTATCAGCCTGTCTTCAATTTCTACCCTGTCGGTAATATCAAGCGAAGTACCATAGAGTCCATTGGATTCACCGGAAGGAAGCCTGTTAATGATGCAGTTTGTCAGAAGGCTTTTGGTCTTGCCGCTGCTATCGGTCACTTTGCTTTCATATTTAATGAAGTCAGCTCCGGAGCTAAGCGCTTTGGCAATTGCTTCTTTATCTTCCTTTATCTGTTCTTTGCTCGCAAAATCAGTGAACTTCTTTCCGATCATTTCTTCGGGTTTCACGCCATAAATATTATTGGAAGCGCTGTTCACGTATGTAATGATGTTGTTCCGGTCTGTTGACCAGATCAGTTCATGCGATGCTTCTACAATTGTACGGTATTTGTTTTCGCTTTCGATAAGGTTCGCTTCAAGTTTCTCTCTTTGTTTTTCACGCCTGTTTATCATTACAAAGATCAGCAGAGAGGTAGCCAGTATGAATAGAATTCCCTTGTATGTTTCCCATTTCTGAATGTCGCCGGAATTGCTGGTAAGCAGGTCCAGGGCTGCACCGGAAAGAAATATCCATATAATGCCAAATACCAAATAAACAATGGTTATGAACACTGCTGTAGTTATGAATCCGAATTTTGTAGTTTTATTTGACATATTGATTTTGCAAACCCGCAAATACACATAGATATTGTATTGCTCATCGGTATGTTCTTTAAGAACTAAGTTCGCCAATTAATACATAGGGACGCACAAAAATGTATATGGAAATTTCAGGAAATATATTCCCGAAAACCGCGATCACCTATTCGATGCACCCGAAATAGGAGAAATTCCTGCTGATATTAATATAAATAATAATTTTAGAATAAAATATGC
>JACSRQ010000161.1 GCA_014879675.1 Ignavibacteria bacterium | reverse complement strand
TTGCTGCACGGTTTGCATTATGCAATTTTCCATACCGGCTATTTCACCGCTCTCTTCAAAAGCAGTTACGCAAATTGTATAACTTCCTTCAGGCGCGTTACCCGTTCTGAGTATGATTTCTTTATATTTGCCATTGTTGTATTTCACATCAGCGCCGGAAAAATCGTTGTACGTGTAATTAGTTCTTCCGGGTTTAACGGTAAATACTTTTGATTTACCCTCGATGATCAATCCATCCTTTTCCTCGGTAGCCATTCCGCTTAAGTAAATCTTAAGATCGCTTTTGGTTGTGTTCTCGAGTGTAAGATTCCACATATCGCCTACGCCAAGCATATTCGGCGGCGGCTGTTTTATTTTAATTTTGATTCTCTCATCTGCATGCAAGCTTGTAACTGCCGCAAATAACATGAATATTACCACCAGTGTTTTGAATAATCTAGGCATTTTGTTTCTCCTTTAGATTTTTGTTACCATTTGTGTGTCTTGTTTACAAATTTCTATAGTTCATAATTTACCTGTGTGCCATTACGGAAAATTTCACTATTTGAAAATGTGTGTTGCAAATTTCAGGAATTTCCAGGGTTCTCAAAAACCTTGCGGAAGGGGAAGGCACTTAACTTATTGGTGTACAGTAATTTATTACTATAAAATCACAAAGTCAAGGGCAGTCCTCCCAGGCTGCCTGCCCCATCAACTGGGTGCAGGCTTTTTGAGTCTGACAACAACTTTGCCGGATTGAGCGAATATGTTTTGCGCAATCAGCGCAATAATGATTAGAAGAATGTATTTTAGTTTTTGCATTTTGATTTTATCTTGTTATACTAAATTCTGTATTTAATAAATTATTATAGCTTAAGATTTTATTTGATCTCCGCCGTTGCAGCCTTCACACAGGAGGTAGTGTGAAGGCTGTTACAACACCGTCTTTGGAACTTGAGACTCTAGTGTCATATCAAAAACAGATGCACTTGCCGCCAATATCCCATCTCACACCGCTCTTGCATTTTTTGCTGCTATCGCAATTATCCAGAATTACGCCGGCAGTATCGGAACCGGCTTTGAATAATCCCGCTTCAAAAACAGTAGCATTTCCTTTTTCATCTGTTTCATACACCACCCAAATGTAATATGAACCAATTGTAAGATCTTTGGCTTCTTCGGGATATTTGAGGCTGTTTGATTCCACCATTACTTCAAACAACGGCTCTGTACCAGGTAACTTCTTCAGTTCATCGGAAAGTGTTACATTATCTGAGCCGGGTTTGATCTCTACTAAGCTCAGTAATTTCTTTCCTTTGGAATTTCCGGAATTACTCCAGCCGAAATCCGGCCTTACGCTTCCGGTTGGATTGAAAATGGCAGGGAATACGTTTGGATTTTTAATTCCTATATTTCCAAACACAACTCCACCCGGTTCCCAAATTATGCCGCCGGTGACGTGAATGGTAGTCATGCATGGCGGACATTGAATTCCGCCGCAGCTTGCATTGAAGATGATATCATATATCCGGAAAGGCTGAAAATAGAAATTACTGAATGAAGTGCCGCTGCCTGAGTGAACCTGTACCTGATCAACTTTAATGCTGTATGTAAACTGCACCTGACAATTCGGAGAATACGGATCGCATTGCAGCGCCGGGCCCTGTATATTCAGATTTCCCTGGTAGAACATAAAGTTGGGACTTTGATTACACGGGTACCTGTAACCGTTTACACTTATGCCCTCCATCCAGCTGCCGCATTTACAGCCTTCTGGCAGCACTACTGTAAAGTTGCATGAGTCACAAACTTTGCCGCCGCAACTGACTTTGACAGTTACTCTGCTGTTTGGATTGTTAAATGTATATGATAAATTTTGACTTGTGGCCTGCTGTACACCGTTAACAAACCAGGTATAAACAGGATTGCACGATTTATTATTTGGATTACAGTTGTAGGCCGGGCCTGTAAAAGTGTACGATGCGCCGCTTGTAAGCTGTACTTTATCACCGCATCCTATTTTGCCAGATGCTCCCCATATAGTTTCAAAAGAAACTATTTTATCACTGAAGCTTCCGCATTCGCAACCTGTTTCTAATGGCGGTACTTTAATATATACCAAACATGTATCGCAAACTTTGTCTCCGCACCATGCATATATCTTAACTGTCGTGTTTACATTCACCGGGCCAACTGAATAAGGTGATGGTTTAAAACCAACATCTAACCCGTTTATGCTATATGAATACCGCGGAAGGCATCCGTCTCCCTCGCAAATATATGCCGGGTTGAATGTTACACTGCTTCCTTTATCAACCTTATATTTTCCCCCGCATTTTATTTCACTTTCGTTTTTCAGCTTATCCTGTACATAATAGAATCTTCCTTTTTCTTTATCCCAGCCCTTACAATCGCATTTAGAAGAATCACAGCACTTGATATATATCAGTTTCGTAAGCTCATTCCATTTAGTGCATGAATTTGAAACGGCAAGTTTAACCCTGTAGTATTTTCCGCATTCAAAATCAACTCCTTTACTTAGATACCATGTCTTAATATCGAATGTACCCGCTGGACCGGCGAACCATTCCATTTGTTCAACCCCATACCTATTCCAGTTTATATCCGATTCCTGGACACTTATGAAGTATTGCTGTTCATTGATACTTGAAGAGCCGTCAATAATAACCGGGGATCCGTAACAGATCGTATCGTCCACCGTGAAACCTGACACAGCACTGTCGCAGTCAACTGTATCACAGCATTTGATATGAAACACAGGTCCGTAATTCCAGCAAGTGCGCTCAACATTCTCTACATAAAATTGCCACTTCCTTACCGAGTCACATGGAATACCTGAAGGCAGAGTCCAATTGTAACTCCCGGTATTCGGCACGTTTGTAGCAATAGTTTGATATACGCTCCAGCTATTAACATTAACAAGGCTTATGTTTACATTTCCTGAAGTATTGCTTGTCCAGGTTATGGTTACCGGGGAACCTTTACACAAGGTATCTCCACTCTGCGGTCCTCCTGTTACCGAAACAGTACATGGATTTACCTGACCACAAGGAGGAAGCTGGAAGCACAAAGTATCATAACAGGTATCTATGTTTTGCGGAGATACCGGTATCCACATTTGTGCAGTAATGCAGCAATTCCCTGTTTGTGTTGTTGTGAACTGCCCTGTATGAGTAATAGTATTTCCGGCGGGTATGCTTCCATAATTAATACTTGAAAATGTGCCGCATGAGTTTGAAAGAACATAGTTATTGCTTGAAGCAGTATAATTCGTGAGATCTATTGCATAACCATATCTTTTTACACCTAATGAATCTTTTATGCACCAGATAGAATCCAGAGTGGACTCAAAACACCTTGGGTCGTCACCGCAATTCGGTGTTGTAATACAATAGTCTTCAGTCCAGCAGCATTCAGTGTGATTGACCGGATGATCATAAATACCTACTTTGAAACACAACTGTGTGTTTTGTCCTACACCACTTATAGTGGTTGATAACATAGGAGATACACCGCCGGGAATGATATAAATAGGGTTCCCAAGGTTATCTGTATCAAAAAAGAAGGGGGTTATGTTAAGACCTGTAGGACTGCTTGGGCTTAATTTTATTGCTCTCACGTCCCATGAGGAAAAGTTAGCCACACGGAAATTGTAAGTAAATGTATTATCCGGATTACAGATAAGCGTGTCGTCAAACACCTTCGAACATGTATCCTCCGGCGGAGGCGGAATACAATTTGTAACCAGTGTATCCCTGCATATGACTGAATCACTGCGCATCCATTTCAATTCGATGAATTGAGGTAAAGTAGTATACCCAGCCAGGCAAAAATTGAGAACATTGATATTCGCACCTGTTGGCAAAGGTACAGGGTATGCCGAGTTATATGCGATGATCTGAGTCGGTGTGCTTCCAACTGTCTGACCGCTCCATCCTGTGCTGTATGATTGACTCTGAAAGAATACGTTAGTAGATAGTGAATTTATTTCAAGATGCGAAAAATCCGTTACGTTTAAGTTCTTCACTCTGATATCGTAACAGCAGTTATTCGGATTACCGTTCATGAGCCAAGAATCAAGCGTTGTGGAATCACAAATACAGCTCGGCGTCGCTATACACAAAGTATCATAGCAATAGCAGCATGAATCAGGGCTTAAATATTTAACCAGCACACAAACTTCTGAATTAGACGGTGCATTAGAAATATCAATAGACGCATTACCGTAGTTATTGATACCAATATGCGGGGAAAAATTCAGTGCGGTGGGGCTGGTTATAGTTGCTGTCAGCGGACTAAGTATACTGAACTCAAGACCTGTAATTGGGAATGTGGACACGTTCTTGAATCTGTAATCAAAGGTGAAGCCGCTCCCCTTACATATGGTGGTCATAGAATCATTTTCCACACAGGATACTTCACAATATGTTGTCAAAGTATCAGAACAAATCAGACTGTCATTGTTGCGTCCGCCCATCCATTGGATCACAACCTTCTGTTCAGGCGATGAAAAATTCATACAGAAATTCAGTACATTACTAAGATTACCGGAAGGAATATTCGGGCTTGGAAATACAGGAACAAGGTCTACCCTGTTTGCATTAGAAGTGCCAAGAGCGAGTGAAGGGGAAGTAACATTAACCGAACCTGTAATTAAAGTTGCAGGCAGAATGGGAAGTACCCTTACTGACTTAACAATTGGGCCGTTTGTCGGCTGCTGCAGACTCAAGCTCCAGCAGCATCCGCCCTGGGTTGAGTTTGACTGAACTGTTGCCTGGTACTCATTACAGGGATTTGTTGAGACTGTGGGTGTACACTGCCAGCAGAAATTATCAAAGCTGATTATTTCTGAAGGCTGACAATTATAATCGGTACCAAGAATCAATCCAGTTACATTTTGAATCAGGATATCCCATTCTGTGCAGGCGGCAGTTCCGGTCAATAAAACTCCATTCTGATATACATACCAGCTACCTAAACCGTCTGAAGGTAGATTCCCATTTGAACTTAATCTTATTGGTAGACAGTAATGTCCCCATTCGTTATCGGGAATGTTTGGTTGACTGGGGTTGGATATATATACTGCACGAGTGCAATTATAAAATGAATTCAGGCTGTTTATTACGGGACCGGTGTAAATCCAAATTTTCAAAATATTGCTTATACCTTGTCCGGGAGGACAAGTTACATTTGGATTGTAATCTGCTTTGTAATCAAAACATAAACATCCATCTTCCCCTCTTTCGATCCAGTTACCTGAAAAATCAGTGTTGTTAATTGCAACTGAACCTCCGGATCCATCGGTTAATTGCAGTACTGAAGTAGAATTTACGGGATCCGAGTTATTAGTTAATGTCTGAATGCTGCTTACATTATACTGGTACCATAAGCTTGAATTGTAGTTGCCCTCAAAATCCACACAATTCCCTGTTTCCGTTGGGCACTTTAGTTTTAAACTGTCAGCCGGAGTCATAAATACTACTCCCGCGTTTGTTGACCATAATACTGCCGCAGGGAATTCACCGGAAACCTGGTTAAAGCAGATAGTTCCCACGAAAGTATTTGGCGTAAATGGCAGGCCCACTGTAGAAAGCAATGTTGCTTCATTAGTAGTCTGGTTCTGAATTTGATAACCTGAAGCAGGAGTTATTGATGTTATTGAATTTACAGATGAAATCTTAAAAGCGGTATAAAATGGATCAAAATTGCCTATTGTTTTCATATCAAAACAACATCCGGCGTTAGTACTTGGAGTAAGTTCAAGATTAATGCTCTGCATTCCTGGAGCAAGAACAAAGCTCTGAACTTCACTCACTACATCCCCGCTTGTTACCTGCCAGGCGTATTTATACCCTCGTTTAACCACAACTCCGTGTACAGGGTCGCCCTGATACGTTGTTGATTTGATATCATTTACGTCCAGTATTGGCCTATTTTCTTTTATCGCTACATCAGGCGATTGATCACCTTTCAACTCAACGATCCTCAATGAGTATGGCCCGCCTTTTGGCAGCGGCGTCCATGAAAACACTAAACCGGGAAGTGTATCCGGATCCAGCTCCGCGCCGTTTTCAGGGCTGATAAGCGTTATGCTTCCCAGTTGCTGTACGGTTTGCATAATACAGTTTTCCATTCCTGCAATTTCACCGCTCTCTTCGAATGCTGTTACGCAGATAGTATAACCTGTCTCTTATACACATCTGACGCTGCCGACGACGGA
>JACSRQ010000186.1 GCA_014879675.1 Ignavibacteria bacterium | reverse complement strand
TAAAAAACAATATTTAAAAAAATCTTAAACAATTATTTGAGGCTTTCTATTTAACATAAAAGGAGGGGACTTGAGTTCGTAGCCTCCAACCCCTCCTTTGGAGGGGTGTTTCAGCGCAAGCTGAAACGGGGAGGTCTTTTGCGATGATTGCGAAACATATTCTAACACACCCCGTCATTGCTCCGCAATGCCACCCCTCTCAAGAGGGGAATTTGAATTTTTCGCATCCGGAGATTCAACGCTTTGGTACATTAGGAATGCATCACGACGCATACCCGTTTGCTTTAATTACGTTCAATTCAAACACACTTTGTCCATTTTAAAAATAGCTCAGATGCATTCCCTACACAATGATAGAAATAAATACCAGAGCATAGAAGAGAGTTGAGTCATCCGATGAGTGAGCAAGGATAAAAGCGAACCCCCATTGGCAGTATTCCGTTTTTCAAAAATTATTCTTAAATCTTCACTATCGGCTTTGAATGCGATCGTCTCCCCTTCATAAAACCGAAGGGGGGACAAGAAGCATTGATTCAAGCCCGTCCCCCCTTTCGCTTTTAAAAAGGGGGGAGGATATTTTCAGTATTGGTTAAGTGAAAATTGAAATCAGATTGTTTTCCATCGTAGATTTTTATCGGGGGTTTAGCTTCTAATTATTCTTCTACTCATCCGATGACTTGGATGGCAGTTTGACTGAGGAGTAAGGAGAGTTGAGTCATCGGATGAATGAACAAGGAGAGAAGACTTGAATCATAAACAGCTCCCCTCCTTTTTAGACTGCGTCAGCAGTCTAAAGGAGGGGAAAATATCAGTTGCCGCGAGGCAACTGATATTGGGGTGGTGGGGTCTGTATTCATTCAATATTCATGTGTGACCACGCTGTGGTCAATTGGGCTGCTGCGGCACCTGGCTATAAATGTGTGACCGCTCTGCGGTCAAGGAAAATCCGGTCGCCTGACCGGAGTGTCTATAATATCATTTCCCCCTGAAAGGCCGAAGGACTACCCCGGTAGTGGGAACACAAGGGGGTAGTCCGCAAACACTTTATCTTTACTGTTTGCCATAATCTGAAGTCAGGAATGCATCACGAGGCTCACCCGTTTGCTTTAATTATGCTGAATTAAAATATACACTATCCATTCTAAAAATTGCTCAGATGCATTCCCTACATTATTTTTCAGTGTTATATCAATACGTCCTAAATAAACCCGTCAGGAGGTAACTCCTGACGGCACGCGGAGTTATTGAATTGCTTGTCATACCTGCGAAGGCAGGTATCTAGCGGTTAATTGTGGAAGTAACGTTGATCCAGGGCACCCGTAGATCAAGGAAGATAGAGTTCATAAATCATAAATCATCCGGTGCTGAATATCAATTCTTGATTGTTATCCCATGTCTGGATACCTGCCTTCGCAGGTATGACAGAAGCCTTTGCGGCTTTGCGTCTTCGCGTGAAGTAATGTAATGTAAATCCACAGCTGAAGCCTTTGCGCAGCATGACACTAACTTGGCGTGTCTGCAGTTTAACAAGCACACAAGCTTAGAATACAGGCTACTCGTTCCACGAAATTAGTTCTGCAGGCAAATTGGAAGATTTTTGTTTCGCGCATCATCAAAAAGAACGCTCTTTGATATTCGTGGCACGAGAATTGCTTGTCATACCTGCGGATATAAAAAAAAGCGGCAGGTGACTGCCGCTTTCGAACAACTGAAACCAAATCCTTTACTTCAATACAACCATTTTTTTAACTGAGTTAAAAGTATTGCCGGAACCGGGTTCTACAGCATTGATCTCGTAGTAATATACACCGCTTGCAAGATTCGTTGCGTCAAAATCTGCGGTGTATTTACCCGGGTCGCTTAATCCGTTATAAATTTCAGATACTACTTTTCCCGTTATATCAAAAACCTTAAGCGTAACGTTCGAGCGCCTTGGTATATCAAACCTGATATTGGTTACCGGGTTGAAAGGGTTCGGGTAGTTCTGCATTAATGAAAATACTTTTGGTATTTCAGTTGTATTAACAGTTATCCCTATTGTTCCCGGAACAACTCCCGCTGCCGTTGTACCTGTTTTTAAAACTATATCATTCGACGGGTCAAACGCAAATGCAGTTGGCTGCCTGTTAAATGTCCATATCCATATTTGATTATTTGTAGTGTTATCGATCCGGAATGTTGTGTCAGGTCCAGAAGCAAACGTGATCCTGATGGTCAACGGCATTCTGTGAAAAGGAGTATTTGTCTGAGTCTGTTTTGCCTGGAACCCAACGTTCCAGTTACCGTTTCCAAGATCAGCAAACTGGTAAAGATTTGCATACACCGGATGATTTGGCTGTTTAACCCACTGGTCTATAAACCAAGTCAGATCCTGTCCTGCAATTTGGCTGATCTTTGCTGTAAAATCATCTGTAGTTGCTGTTTTATATTTAAATTCTGCCGTATCCATTGCGTAGCCGCGCAGGCAATTAAAAAATACATTTGTATCATTGAGTACATACCTTAACATATGCAGTACGCCAGCTCCCTTGTTGTAAGTGATCGCGGTATTGTATAGTGTATTAACATCCGGCGTAACAATTGCCCATTGCGGATTGTATATCGGCCATCCCGGATTACTCTGCAGATATGCTGCGGCAGTATTGTTAATATCGTTCTTGTAGGCTGTATATCCCCCGGTTTTTTCATACCATAATGATTCGCAATAAGTCGCAAAACCCTCATTGAGCCATACATCCGCCCATGTGGCACAGGTTACCAGATCACCGAACCACTGGTGCGCAAATTCATGTGAAACCAGGTTTTCCTGCCAGCAGTTCGTGCAAAGTGTTGTGAGGGTCTGGTTTTCCATTCCCGCCCATGAAAATCCGGGTGCCGGTGCAGTTGCAAAACCGTTTTTTTCAAATCCATGTTCACCGAATTTCTGAGAAAAGTATGTTGTCATGTTCACAAGAACATTTTGCATTGCCGTCGGGTTTTCTCCAGGGTTAAAATAAAACCTTAGCGGTACGCTGTCTAAAGGATTTGATATCTTTGGCCAGTAAACAATATTCAGGTTGTAATTTACTTTTCCTGTCAAAACAACAAGGTATGTTGCTACGGGGTCGCGGCTTATCCAGTGATAATATGCCGTATCTCCGGTTATTGTAGAATCATTCAGTCTGCCGTTTGAGCCTATTTTAACATTTGCGGGTACCTTTAGAGTAATATCAACAGTGGCTTTATCAGATGGTTTATCCCAGCAGGGAAACCATTTCCGCGCGCCTTCAGGCGGTGCATCTGTAAAAAAACCGCCGTTGCCTGTATAAATTGCGCCATCAACAACATTATTGTGCGAGTAATTTACCTGCACTTCAGTAATTTCTCCCGGGGTATATACCCGGTTTAGAACTACGTTCAGTATGTTTCCTGTATGTGTAAACGATACACCGCTCAAACCTACTGAGCTTACTACAATTGAAGTATTTATCGCATTTAGATTTATTGAACTGAGCGTTGTATCAATCCGGAATTTTACGATTACGCTTCCCGTAAATGATCTTGGAAATGGAGTTAAAAAACAATTCCTGATATCCAGGTTCAGTTTATAATCAAGCACATCGTAGGAGTGTTTTGGTGAGTTAGGCGAGTCACCTTCAAGATCAATGTTCGTCATGGAGCGTTTTCTTTCCGAACACAATTCACTGCCCCTTTTGCCCTCAATTTGTGAAAGCAGTGTGAGCGGAATGAACAAGGCGACTAGAAATAAAAGTAGTCTGAATTTCATACTGTAATTGGTCAATTATCTGAGATGAATTTATTTTAAAATAACTCTTTTTTGAGCACAAAAAAAGGCGTTCAGGTAAATGAACGCCTTAGGAAATAAATATTATTTAAATTCTATTTAACCACAACCATCTTCTTAACTGAATTAAACGTATTGCCGGAGCCGGGTTCAACAGCATTGATCTCGTAGTAATATACTCCGCTTGCAAGATTCGTTGCGTTGAAATCAGCGGTGTATTTGCCCGGGTCGCTTAATCCGTTATAAATTTCAGATACTACTTTTCCCGTTATATCAAATACTTTAAGTGTCACGTTTGAACGCCTTGGAATATCGAACCTGATATTGGTTACCGGGTTGAACGGGTTCGGGTAGTTCTGCATTAAAGCAAAAACCTTAGGCAGCTCATTATTGCTTGATGTTATACCAACTGTTCCCGGAACTGTTCCGGCTGCAGTAGAACCTGTCTTGAGAACTATATCGTTGTTCGGGTCGAATGTAAACGTGAGCGGCTGGCGGTTGAAGCCCCAAATCCAAATCTGGTTGTTCGCCGTGTTATCTACCCTGAATACTGAATCACTTCCTGTCTGGAATGTGATCCTAACGGTTAACGGCATTCTGTGGAACGGTGTGTTTGATTGGGTTTGCCTTGCCTGGAAGCCCACGTTCCATGTTCCGTTGCCATTGTTATTGAACTGGTACAGGTTTGAATAAACCGGGTGATTAGGCTGCTTTACCCACTGATCTATGAACCATGTAAGATCCTGTCCGTAGATCTGGCTTATCTTTGCAGTGAAATCATCGGTAGCAGCAGATTTGTGTTTGAAGTTTGCCGTATCGGTTGCATAACCTCTAAGCATATTGAAAAACACATTTGTGTCGTTCACAACATAGCGCAGCATATGAAGAACACATGCGCCTTTATTATATGTAATAGCTGTATTAAAAAGTGTGTTAACATCGGGTGTTGTTACAGCCCATGCCGGATTATACATTGCCCAGCCCGGGTTTGAGCTTAAATAACTGCTGGCATCGCTGTTAATATCGCTCTTATATGAATTATACCCGCCGGTCTTCTCCAGCCACAAGGCTTCAGAATATGTTGCAAATCCTTCGTTTAGCCATATATCAGCCCAGGTAGCAGGCGATATCATATCACCAAACCACTGGTGAGCGAATTCATGAGAGATAAGCCCTTGCTGCCAGCAATTTGCGCAAAGTGTTGTCAGTGTCTGGTTTTCCATTCCGCCCCAGGTGAATCCAGGTGCGGGTGCGGTTGCGAAACCGTCCTTTTCGAAACCATGTTCGCCGAATTTTTGTGAAAAATATGTCATCATACCCGGTAGGATGCTCTGCATTGAAGCCGGGTTTTCACCTGCATTAAAATAGAACCTGATAGGAACACTGTCACTTGGATTCGAAATCTTGTGCCAGTAAATTATATTGAGGTTGTAATTTACTTTTCCTGTCAGAACTGTCAGATATGTTGTAACCGGGTCGCGGCTTATCCAATGGTAATAAAGTGTATCACCGGTTAGCGTGGAATCATTTAGCCGCCCGTTGGAGCCAAGCTTGACGTTTGCGGGAACCTTGACTGTAATATCAACCGTAGCTTTATCAGATGGTTTATCCCAGCAGGGGAACCACTTGCGTGCGCCTTCGGGCTCGGCATCTGTGAAGAGTCCGCCGTTACCTGTATTAATAGCGCCGTCACTTACATTTAAATGTTGGTAGTTGATCAGTACTTCCGCAACTTCGCCGGCATTGTAAACCCTGTTTAGAGTAACAGTAAGTATATTAGAGGTATGCGTAAACGAAACACCCGCCAAACTTACCGAGTTAACGGTCATGGATGTGTTAACAGCATTCAGCGAAATTGAACTGAGCGCTGTATCTACTCTGAACTTAACTTTAACTGAACCTGTAAATGATCTTGGGTATGGGGATAAAAAACAGCTTCTCATATCAAGGTTGAGCTTATAATCCAGTACATCAAAAGTATGTCTGGGTGAGTTTGGTGAGTCACCGATAGGATCAGGAATTGAAGTAAGATTTTGCTTCCTGTGAGCGCATGCATCGCTGCCCTTTAGGAATCTCATCTGTGAATATAGGGTGGCTGAAAAAACCAGCAGTATGAACAGAGAAAATAGGAATGACTTTTTCATTTTGGTTATAAATTTGGAATTTATTAAATGTAAAATACATAATCCGCAGGTGTAATAAAATGAGCTATATCATTAAATTCAAAGAAATATGAGAAACCAGTTAAATTACTGATATGGTAGATAACAGCTATTTATAGCAGGAATTGACCTCTCTAACTCACAAATTATTAAAATAGCGCCATTTTTTATACAAAAATTTTTCCCTATCGGTCAGAATAATCCACTTTAAACAATTTAAAGCTAAGGTTTAATATTGGCTCATATTCATCATAAGTAATTATGACGTGCGTCATAAGAAATCTATCTGTCTCTTATACACATCTGACGCTGCCGACGACGGA
>JACSRQ010000242.1 GCA_014879675.1 Ignavibacteria bacterium | reverse complement strand
TCACTTGGCAACACTCCCCCGTTCATAAGCAGTGTATCAAGGAGTCCCGGTGTGCCAAAACCTGCAAACACGGTTCAGGTTAACGCAGTAGTATCCGATACACTTGATAATCCCATTTCAGTTGATAGCTGCCAGCTTTATTACAGAATAAACAAGGGTGTTTATAACAGGCTTAATATGAGCCCGACAGGAAACATATATTCAGCAACAATGCCTGCGCAGCCGCTTGGCACACTTGTTGAGTATTTTATTAAAGCTAAAGATAACCAGGGAGCATCCAGATTAAGTCCCTCTGATACGGGAAAATCAACTTACTTTTATTATGTAAGGAATAACGATACAATGTCTATTAAAGACATTCAGTACACACCAAACAACGGAGGCTTTTCAGGTTATAACGGTTACGATGTAACAACAGAAGGTATAGTTACCGCTGATACTTCGGATATCCCCGCGTTTTCATTCACAAGCGAAGGCGGAACGCAGACCTCGCCGCGCAGGGTAATCATACAGGATGGAAATATCGCAGGCGGATGGAGCGGTATCTGGATTGACGGAAACGCTACAGACGCGCTTGTTAAAGGACAGAGAGTAAGAGTAAGAGGCACAGTCAACGAAACTAACGGAATGACAAGGCTTATAATTGCAACCCCGGGCGATATACAGGTGCTTGCAAGCGGCCAGCCGCTTCCGAATTTTGAAGTATTGACACCGGCAATAGTAGCAGATAATAAGCTTGATGGTGATACTACAGCGGAGAAATGGGAAAGTGTACTGATCAGATTTTCAAATCAGTGCGTAGTTTCATGTATCAATGCGCCTTCAGCATCTGGCTGCACCAGTGAATTCCCGCTGCCTGATACATCGTTCCGCAGGAATTTCGGAGAGATACTTGTTGTATATCCGGGTGAAAATGTTGAAGCAAGAATTGAGCTGCAGGACGGAAACCATGATAAAGTAAATGGCTGGGATAAGACCAAAGCTAATTATTACAATCCTTCCCTGCCGGGTTCATTATTGTGGAAGTGGGACGGAATCTCATCATTGCAGGGCGTGCTTTATTATGCATTCGGTAAATATAAAATGGTACCGAGAACAAATGCTGATTTCGGGACAGTTATTGGCGTTGAACCGATAGGTGAAATTGCAACACAGTTCTGGCTTAAGCAGAACTATCCTAATCCGTTCAATCCCGTAACAAACATAGTTTACAATCTGCCTGTTGAATCAGAAGTAACGCTTAAGGTTTACAATCTTGTCGGACAGGAAGTTAGAACACTTGTTAACGGTGAGCAGAGCAAAGGCAGATATGAGATAATGTTTGACGGTATGGGACTTGCATCAGGTATGTATATTTATGTAATTGATGCAACATCATCAAACGGCAACAGGTTCAGAGAAGTTAAAAAGATGGTATTGGTGAAGTAAAAACAGTGTCATTCTGAAGAGCGAAAGCGACGAAGAATCCTGGGGATCAATGTCTGGATCCTTCGCTTCGCTCAGGATGACAAAACTAAAATGATATTAAAACAAATTAAATATTACATACTTTTATTGATCAGTGCGGTTACATTGTACAACTGCACTGATGTGCCTGAAGGTATGCTGACTAATTCAGCCCCGGAGACATATTTATCATTGTTTCCGGATAGCATTATAAGTCCGCATATAACCAGGTTAAAAATAACCTGGTGGGGCGATGACCCTGACGGTCTAGTTAAAGGCTACCGCTTCAGCTTTGACAGCACTAACTGGACTTACAAGGAAGGCAATGACAGTACATTCCAGCTTGTTATTGTTGGCAATGACAGCACATTCCGTTTCTGGGTAGCAGCAGTGGATGATAAAGGGAATATAGATCCAACACCTGCCAGCAACCTGTTCCCGGTTTACAATTCACCGCCATCAGTATCATTTAACGGCGGCACTAGCATACCTGATACATCGTTCCCGGTTGCAACTTTTGCTTGGACGGGAACTGATCCTGACGGTGACGGCTCGATAAGCAAATATTATTACGCCTTAAATGATACATCAACATGGAATGAGCTTTCAGCAACAACATCAACAATTACTTTAAGGCAGGCAAACGGAATTGTTCCGGGACAGAACAACAAGCTTTACATGAAGGTGAAGGATATTGCGGGAGTTTATTCACCTGTTGTTACAATGCCAGATTCCGGCAGAACATGGTTTGTAAGGCCTGTAACAGGTAAGATACTTCTAATAGATGACTACCCTGCATCGCTGAGTGATAACTCAGCAGCGGCACAGTTCTACAGAGGCGCACTGGATACACTGCCCTTTTTATTCAGTGAGCTTGATATCAAAGTAAACAACGGAAGCAATATCCCGAAGATCAAAAATCCAATGTTCATAGAAACGCTGAAATTGTTTGAATGCGTTATATGGTATGGATTTAGGGGTAACAATAACAACGAAAATCCGAACTACCAGCTTGCCACAGAAACACTACCCTTTTATCTGGCAGCAGGCGGTAAAGTTTTCTTCTCGGGCGGTTTCGGTAATACTATAGACCAGGGTTTCAATCCTGTTGAATTCGCCCCGGTTGACAGCGTTACATTCTACCAGGCAACAACAGTATTTACCACAACTCCTGTAATTGTTTATGACCAGAATTACCCTGAGCTAACAGTAAGCTCAACAATAGACAGGATAAGAGGTCTTGTTTACAAGCCTTCGGCACGAGTAGTATATAAAATGCCGTTCAACCCGACCTATGATACAACAAAGATAACAATAAGCATTAAAGATGCGGCTGTTAATCCTAAGGTATTTTTGATGACAGTTCCGCTAAACAGAATGAACGGCAGCAGCAATGCTGCGATCTTCTTAAGAAGGATACTAGGTACGGATTTCAATATCCATAATTGATATGAAAAAATATCTACAGAAAATATTATTGGTTCTATTTTTTATTACCACGGGTTTATACAGCCAGCAGGGTATGATAACAGGCGTAGTGGTGGATTCCGCAAAGAACCCTGTGCCTGATGTAAATGTAAAGATAAAAGGAAGCTATATAGGCACTGCAACGGATATAGACGGAAAGTATGTGCTTATAAACGTGCCTGAAGGCGAATATACTGTATCGGTTTCATCAATTGGATATAAAACCGTAGAGTACACCGATATTAAAGTTAAAAACGGTGAAGAAACTGTTCTCAATATTAACCTGAACACCACCTCATTCACAGTTGGCGAAGAGATACTTGTTGTGGGCGAGCGTCCCCTGCTTGATATAGAGCAGACGGAAAGCAAGCATATCATGAATGCCAAGGATATTGAAGGCAAAATAGTTGAAAATGTTGTTGATGTGGTAACACTGCAACCCGGAGTTATCAAGCAGGATGACGCGCTATTTATCCGCGGCGGCAGAAGCGATGATAATTCATTTTTACTCGATGGTGTATCAGTACAGGATCCACTTGCCGGCACGGGTTTCGGCCTTCAGCTCTCAGCGCAGTCACTCGAAGAGGTTGAAGTTATAACCGGCGGCTATAACGCTGAATACGGACAGGCTACATCAGGCGTTGTGAATGTGAAGACCAAGGACGGCAACTATGAAAAATATTCAGTTAACCTTTCATACAAACGTGATAACTTAGGATTCAATAAAGATTCCAAGTCGTCATTCAACACAGATGTTTTTGAAGCAAATATAGGCGGTCCAGAACCGCTGACGAAATTCCTGCTCGGCAAGCTGCTTGGAATAAAGCTTCCGGGACAGATAACATTTTTCGGTAACTTCCTTATGAACATTTCAGACGGGTTCACATCCGTTGCGGGTTTAACTGATGCAGACTTCCCGGGATACAAGGCGAAGCAGCTTTACTCATCAATTTTCAAAGGAACCAAGTTTGCACCTAGGCAGAACAATAATTGGTACTGGCTTGCAAAGGCAACATGGAAGCTGAAGGAAAATATGAAGCTGGCATATTCATTCAACCAGTCAGTTGCAATCAACCAGAATTCACAAAGCCTGCAGACAAACCTTGAATATGTTGAGCCTGATCCGGGTTACCAGTACAACTTCCAGGAAATTTTAGATAATGCCAATACATACACCCACCTGAATATCTTCAACAGTATATCATGGGAGCATGCTATAGGCACCAAGACATTTTACGAGCTGAAGCTAACAAAGTATTTCACTCAGCTAAGGGTTGATGCAAACGGTTTGAACTGGGATGAATACACAGAGCCGCAGGATATCATTAAGCCGCCGTTTGTATATTACCAGACAGGTGATACAAACAATCCATACGGCATAATACCCGGCGACGGATTTTTTGATGTGGGCAATTCATACACTTGGCATGACCATTTTGTGAATGAATACAGGATGAAGTTCGACTTAAGCCACACATTCAACGCAAAGAACCGCTTCAAAGCTGGCTTTGAAGCAGCTTACCAGGAAATGCAGCTTATTGATGTATATAAGCCATGGATAGGTACTTTCGGGCTTAACAACGATGCTTATAAAGTGTACCCTATGTTCGGAGCATTATATGCCCAGGAAAAAATTACATTCAAGGGAATGATACTTAATTTCGGGTTAAGGTTTGATTACTGGTTCCCTGGCAAGCTTGTTGATGATGCCATAAGCAACCCGAACGCTGTTACAATACCTGATGAAGTTAAAAAGCAGTACATGGAAGATACATATAACCTTGGCGGCAGGAGGTGGAAAGGCAGACTATCTCCCCGTATAGGTATATCGCATCCAATCACAGATAACCAGACCTTATTTTTCAGTTACGGGCATTTTTCAAAACGCCCGAAGCCGCAGTTTGTTTACGCGAAGATAGCCAATGTAAGCTCAAAGTCATCATTCCAGAAGTTCGGTAACCCGAACCTGAATCCTGAAACCACAGTTTCATATGAGCTTGGACTTCGCAACCAGTTCACAAACGATGATGTATTCACTATCACAGCATACTATAAAGATATTTACGATTATGTTGCAACAGTTTCAGCGAAAATAAATGACCCGAGGTTTGCCGGACAAAGCTTTATAACCTATGTGAACCAGGATTATACCAAATCAAGGGGCATTGAGCTTGATTACAAAAAACGAATCGGCAAATGGTTCAACGGCAACATAAACATGACATACTCCATAGCCACAGGAAAAAGCTCTTCACCTGACCAGGGATATCTTGTTGCAACAGGCGGAGCCTTTGAAACCATTGGTGAAAATTACCTGAGCTGGGATAGGCCCATACAGATATCAGCTAACACAAGCTTTTACTTCGGCAAGGGTACGGGAATTTTCGGTTTCGGCAAGAATACAATAGATGATATATCATTTAAGTTCAGGGCATTTTTCCAGTCAGGCAAACGGTACACTCCCCAGCTTTTGGTTGGATACTTAAGCGATGGCAGGCCTGAGTATGAATCTGATATCAACAACCCGCTCAGCAAGCTTGCAGCAAACTGGTTCTGGCTTGATATGAGCGTAGATAAATATTTCCGCTTCAAAAATATGAAGCTGACTTTGACATTTGAAGTAACAAATATACTGAACATAAAGAACGCGGCTATAATAAACCCGGTAACAGGCAGAGCTTATGAGTACGGCGATCCGACTCCAAACGGATGGAACGACCCGCTGTATCCGGATCTGCAGGGTCCGCTTTCACCATATCCGTACAACCCGGCAAGGTTCCTTTCACCCAGGCAGCTGAGGTTTGGTATTTCGTTCCAGTATTAGGTGAGTAGTTTAGTTGGTGAGTGGTTAAATTGGTGAGTGGTTAAGTGGTTAAGTAGTGAAGTTGTGAAATAGTGAAATGGTGGAGTTGTTGGTAGTTAAGTAATGAAGGTAACAATTTGGGGATTATCCTGTAACAAATATAATGCTAACGGCTTAAGCCGTTTAAAGATTTAAAAATAAACCACGATGTGAAGCTCGTGGCAATTAAGATAAATAGAAGAGATTCCCGCTTTTGAGGGAATAAGATAATATAGGTTTGAAAAAATATATATACATATTACTGGTTTTATTTTTAGCTGAAGCAGTTTCATACTCGCAGCTTATACCGCAGCTGGGCAATCAAAGAGCCGGCACATCATCGCTTCAGTTTTTGAAGATAGGCGTTGGCGGCAGGGCTACGGGTATGGGCGAAACATTCGTCGCTGTATCAAATGATATCACAGCGTTATACTGGAATCCCGCAGGATTAATGCAGTTCGAAGAGAACGGCGTTCACTTCAGCCACAATGAGTGGCTAGTTGACCTGAACCATGAATTTTTCGGGGGTGTTTACCGCTTTGGCGGCAATAACGCTTTAGGTTTAAGCGTAATTGCACTTCATACGCCGGCAATGCAGAAGACTACTGAATTTCAGCCGGGCGGAACAGGCGAATATTTCAA
>JACSRQ010000152.1 GCA_014879675.1 Ignavibacteria bacterium | reverse complement strand
AGATGTGTATAAGAGACAGCCTCACCCCCGACCCCTCTCCTAAAAGGAGAGGGGAGTCAAACCTGGAGTTTTGGTATTTTCCTCCCACAATGGGAGAGAACAGCGAAGGCTCTTAGGCGGGCTAGGCGGTGAGTCAGCAGCTTTTTTTATAATAGAAAATAAATTTTAGAATAATCTCCCCCCTCTCCCTTTGGGAGAGGGGCTGGGGGGTGAGGGTCAATATGAAAAGAGCATTAATCAGCGTTTACGATAAAACCGGCGTAGTAGAGTTCGCTAAAGAGCTTGCCTCCAGCGGATTCGAATTGGTTTCAACCAGCGGAACTGCAAAACTGCTTTCAGAGAACGGTCTGAAAATTAAGACCATTGAAGAGATCACCAAGGCGCCCGAGGTTCTCGGCGGGAGGGTCAAAACCCTGCAGCACCTGATATTTGCGGGAATACTTGCCGATAAAGGGAATCCCGACCACCAAAAAGAGGTTACAGAGCATGGTTTTGAGCTATTTGACCTGGTTTGCGTGAGTCTGTACCCGTTTAAACAAACAATTGTGCAGCCCGGCTGCACAGAAGCTGAAGCCATTGAGCAGATCGATATCGGCGGTGTTTCGCTCATACGCGCGGCTGCTAAAAATTTCAACAGCGTGAGCGTGCTGGTTGATCCGCACCAGTATGGAATATATCTCGACTCACTAAAAAAGGAAAAAAATATTAACAGCCTTCTTGCTGCCGATGCATTTGAATACATCGCATCTTACGATATAAGCATCGCTAATTATTTCAGAAGAATAAATAAACAGGCAAGTGGAATATTTGATGTATATTACAGCGGGTATGAACAGCTCAGGTATGGTGAGAATCCTCACCAGCAGGCTATGCTTTATAATATTGGTGATAAAGGATTTGAGCAGATATTCCAAAAGCTGCATGGCAAAGAACTTAGCTATATAAATATTATTGATATTGACGCAGCTTATAATCTCATTAATGAATTCGAAGAGCCTGCCTGCGCTATATTAAAGCATACTAATCCATGCGGCGCTGCAATTGGCGCAGATATAAAAGATGCGTACACCAGGGCATTTGCTACGGATACGGTTTCGCCGTTTGGGGGGATTGTAATTGTGAACCGCAAGCTTACGCTTGATTCAGCCGAAGAGATGGATAAAATATTCACCGAGATAATTATTGCACCTGATTACGATGAAGATACACTTGCCTTCCTGTTCAAGAAAAAGAACAGGCGCGTAATAAAATATACACGGCCGGAGTATGAGGCTGTAATGGAACTTAAGTCAGTTACCGGCGGATTGCTTGTTCAGCAGAGAGATGATATTGTGGTAAACGAAGCCGAACTTAAGGTAGTAAGCAAGCGCCAGCCCACAGATCAGGAAATGAAGGATATGCTCTTCGCGATGAAGATATGCAAGCATACTAAGAGTAACGCTGTGATATACGCAAAAGAGGGCCGTACAAGCGGTATAGGCGGCGGCCAGCCTTCGAGGGTAGATTCCTCAATGCTTGCAGTTGAAAAGGCTAAAAGGTTCGGAATGGAGCTTACGGGCTGTGCAGTCGCTTCCGATGCATTTTTCCCCTTTCCGGATGGTGTTATTGAGGCCGCAAAAGCCGGAGCCACAGCAGTTATTCATCCCGGCGGCTCAGTTAAGGATGAGGAGGTCATCAAAGCCGCTGATGAATACGGTTTGGCAATGGTACTAACAGGAATCAGGCACTTCAGGCATTAAGCGCATTATTTTCTAACATGGCTGTATTATGAGGGTTTGAGAGTTTTATCTCAAAAAAACTTCAATAAGCATCAATTAATTCACTTAAATAAATAAAATTAAACCTTATATTTGCAAATTGGTTTTTCGTTTTTTGTACCTCTAAATAGATTTTTTAAATTATACTTCACGGGACTTTATATTAAATGGCATTATTCGGATTTTTATCAGCTGATATTGCAATTGATCTTGGCACAGCGAACACTCTTATTTACATCAAAGGAAAAGGTATCATTTTAAACGAGCCTTCGATCGTAGCTTTTGATGAAACCACAAAAAAGATCATTGCTGTTGGGCACGAAGCAAAACAGATGCACGAAAAAACCCATAAGGGGATAAAAACTATCCGCCCGATGGGTGATGGTGTTATTGCCGATTTTGAAATTGCCGAAGGAATGCTCCGCGCTTTTATTAAGAGAGTTCATTCAAGTATTTTCCCGAGCTCGCGCGTAGTGATTTGCGTGCCAAGCGGAATAACAGAAGTTGAAAAACGCGCAGTGCGCGATTCCGCAGAACATGCCGGCGCAAAAGAAGTTTATCTTCTGGCTGAACCGATGGCCGCTGCAATTGGTGTCGGACTTGATGTATCATCACCGGTTGGTAATATGATTATCGATATCGGCGGCGGTACAACCGAGATCGCTATCATATCTCTTTCGGGAATCGCAAACGGCGCATCTATCAGGGTTGCAGGCGATGAGCTAAATATTTCAATTGTTGAGTACTTCAGAAAAAATTACAACATCCTGATTGGCGAAAGAACTGCCGAAGAAATTAAATGCCAGGTAGGTTCTGTAATGCCGCTTAAAGAAGAAGTGATTATCGAAGTTAAAGGCCGTGACCTTGTTTCGGGTCTGCCCAAAATGACTGAAGTAAGTTCAATAGAAATACGCGAAGCTTTGAGTGATCCTGTCAACCAGATGATCCGTGCGGTAAAAGTTGCTCTTGAAAACACACAGCCAGAGCTTGCCAGCGATATACTTGATCGCGGCATAATGCTCAGCGGCGGCGGTGCATTGATTACGGGACTTGATGAACGTATCAGGCTTGAAACCAACCTGCCTGTACATGTTGCCGAAGACCCGCTAACGGCAGTAGTAAGGGGAGCCGGAAAAGTACTTGAGGATATGCAAAAGTATTCAAAGGTGCTGATAAAGAGCAAAAAATACTGATCCTTACAGCATATATAACCCGGCCGGGCTGCCTTATACCGGTCTGTTGTAACAATGGATTTAAACTCAATATTCAATCTTCAAACTTCAAACTGCTAAACTTCAATTGAGCTCCAATTCATGAAGACTCTTCTCTCATATTTAGGAAATCTTAAGGAATATATAATCTTCTCAGCTTTAGTGCTTGTAAGCCTTATACTTATTTTCCAGAATGATAATGTGCAGATCAGGTTTGTGAGAGTGATCGCAGTAAATGTTATTGGTACTCTGCAAAGCGGATTTTCAATTATTCCGAATGTATTTGAGCTTGAGCGTGAAAACAAAACCCTGCGTGAAACCAATATCAATCTTTCAAAAGAGCTAAGCATGCTTAAGGAAGCAAAGCTTGAAAACCTGCGCATCAACCAGATGCTGGATTTCAAAACCCGCACAAATTACCGCGTTGCTTCGGGAAAGATCATCGGTAAAACATTAATACAAACCAGGAACAACATTACGATTGATATTGGCGAAAACGATTCCGTAAAAGTTGGTATGCCCGTTATAACTGATAAGGGACTGGTTGGAAAGATCGTAGCCACAAGCGGTAATTACAGCATCGCACAGATATTGCTGAACAAAGATCTGAAAGTGAGCGCAAAAGATCAGCGCAGCAGGGTGGATGGTATTATTTCATGGGATGGCGAAGGCAAAGTGAGAATGAAAAATGTTTCCAAAAGCGCTGATGTGCAAATGGGCGATATAATAATGACTTCAGAGTACAGCAATTCATTCCCCGCCGGTATTCCAATTGGATTTGTTACTACCGATGGTACGCTTGATAACCTGTTCAAAAATATTGAAGTAGAGTGTTTTGTGAATTTTGAAAACCTTGAAGAAGTATTCGTTCTAAAATATCTTTCGGATGACGAAAGAAAGGACCTCGAGAAAAAATTCAACGAGAAAACAAAATGAGTGCATCGGCTAAAGGAAGTTTACGGATATGATGCTTGAGTACCTTAAATATGGTGCAATAATGCTTGCGCTTATAATAGTACAGAAAACCCTGATATGGCTTATCGCTGTAACAAGTTATGAGATCACTCCGGATTTAGTAATTATCGGCCTGGTGTATTTTGCAGTGAAAAAGGGAAAGATAACGGGCAGCATTGGGGGCTTCGCTTCAGGCTTGATTGTAGATATCTTCAGCTTTTCGTTTATAGGTCTGATGGCACTATCGAAGGCTGTATCGGGCTTTGCTGCGGGATTTTTCAACAACCAGCAGAAAATAGAGCGTTACCTGAATACCTACCAGTTCATTCTCATAGTTACTTTTTGTTCGCTGATCAATAACATCATCTATTTTACGATGTATTTCCAGGGAACGAACCTTGTGTTTGCTGATGTTCTGTTAAGATATATAGTACCCACAACTGTTTACACCGCTTTATTCAGCACCATCCCGGTCATCTTTGCCCGGAGAAGAAGATTCACCAGATAAATTATGGATCTTAGCAAAAGAAAAAATTTCTATTACATATTTTCACTGGTTATAGTGCTGGTAATTTCCGGCAGGCTTATCCAGCTGCAGGTAATTAATCCCGAAAAGTTTGATAAAGATGCCGAGCGGAATTCTGTTAAGACTATTATTACCACGCCTGCAAGAGGATTGGTTTTTGACAGGAACGGCAAACTGCTTGTTGATAATAAACCCTCATACAGCGTAACTATCACAAAAAAGGAATTTGATACAGCTAGTATTCCAGTTGTATGCGGGCTGCTGGGGATGGAACCCGATCTGCTGAGGAGTGAACTGAAAAAGATTGAAGGAACAAACCGCTTTATCCCCACAAGGATCATGCGTGATGTTGATTTCAAAGTGATATCTTTCATTGAAGAGAACCGCGAAATTTTAAAGGGCATTGATTACAGCGTGGATCCTATCAGGCTCTATCCAACAGATTTTAAAGGCTCGCATATTATTGGATATACCAAGGAAATTTCCGAGGGTATGCTGAAAAAGCAGCAGAATGATTATTATAAACAGGGCGACCTGATCGGTACTACCGGACTTGAAGCCGGCTATGAGAATTACCTGAGGGGTGAAAAGGGTTTCGAATTTATACTGCAGGATTCAAAAGGCAGGGAAGTAGGGCCTCTCAACGACGGCAATAATGATGTGAAGGCAATAAGCGGGTATGACCTGATCTTAAGCGTTGACGCTGATGTTCAGAAGTTTGCCGAAAAGCTGCTGGAAGGCAGAACTGGCGGTATAGTAGCTATTGACCCGCAGAACGGTGAGATAATCTGTATGGTAAGCAAACCTGATTATGACCTCAATCATTTCAGCGGAAAACTCTCGCCACAGATATGGACGATGCTCAATACCGATAAAAATAAGCCGCTCTTTAATCGTGCAACACAAACCCGTTATCCTCCCGGCTCCACATACAAAATGGTTTCTGCGCTTGCTGCGCTGCAGGATGGGATTCTAAAAACCAATTCAACGATCCCATGTGAAGGCAGTTTCAGGTTTGGTGACAGGGTATTTGGCGATCACGGCGCATACGGTTCAATTACGATCCCTACAGCTATTGAGCACTCTTCAAACGTATTCTTCTATAAGCTGGTACTGAGGATCGGGCTTGATAGCTGGAATAAATACGGTCAAATGCTTGGATTTGGGAATAAAACCGGAATTGATATACCCGAAGAAACAACCGGGCTGCTGCCTTCAACTGAGTATTACAATAAAAGATACGGACCTAAAGGGCGCGGTTGGACAGATGGCTTCGTAGTGAGCCTTGGTATAGGTCAGGGAGAGCTTGGCGTTTCTCCGCTGCAGATGGCTTTATATACATCGATACTTGCAAATTCAGGTACATTCCTGCAGCCGCATCTGGTACGCTCACTTAAGAATCCGGCTACAGGCGAGCTGATCCCCGTTCAGTATAAAAGACATGAAGTTGGAATTGATAAGGATTATTTCAAGACTATTCAAAAAGGTATGTACCTTGTTGTGAACGGAAATGGTACGGCAAGATCAGTTAAATCAAGTGAAGTAATGATCGCCGGTAAAACCGGTACTGCGCAGAATCCACACGGGCAGGACCACTCATGGTTCATAGCTTATGCACCGTATGATGACCCCAAGATTGCAATTTGTGTGATGGTTGAAAACGCAGGGTTTGGCGCAACCGTTGCAGCTCCTATTGCGCAGAGGATAATCCTCAGGTACCTGCTTGGGCTGCAGGATGAAAGTGAAGTTAAAGATTCATTTGGTGAAAGGTAAAATTAAATTTTATAATGCAGGTTAAAGTTTTTGACAGGTTTAATTTCGCTGTGTTTTTCTCGGCATTCGCGCTCATAACGTTTGGCCTGATAGCGATCTACAGCGCAACGTTCGGCAACGAGCTGGTCTCCGGGAATTTTAACAAGCAGCTGATCTCTGCATGTATAGGTATTGTGCTGGTACTTGGCATTATGTACACTCCTCCCAAATACCTGGCTATGTCTTCTTATATTATTTACGGACTTGTTATGATACTCCTTATTGCCGTTATAATTTTCGGCAAGAAAATAAAAGGGCAAACAAGCTGGTTCAGCGTCGGCGGATTTGGTATTCAGCCATCGGAATTTGCCAAAGTTGCAACAGTGCTGGCACTGGCTTTTTTCCTTTCGAACAAGAACAAAGAAGCTGATGTAACTAAGATCAAAGATTTTTTCATGGCAGTTGGAATTGTTGTGGTGCCGGTTGGGCTTATAATGCTTCAGCCTGATATGGGTACAACGCTTGTATTCCTTTTCCTTTTGCTGCCCGTTCTTTACTGGGCGGGGATGCCAAATTATGTAATGTTCTTCATTGTTGCGCCTGCAATAACAGCCATATGCGCCTTCCTTGGGACATGGTATTTCGTGGCGGCAATTGTGTTCATTATTGCTATGATGCTTGTTTTCAAGCGAAATGTTCTTGTCTCGGCTATAATTGTGTGTATTGCTATTGCCTCCGGATTTTCGGTTAACATGGTTTACAGCAAGTTGCAGCCTTACCAGCAGAAACGAATTGTAAGCATGTTCGATCCTGAATCTGACCCGCTTGGTGCAGGTTATAATGTGATACAATCAAAAATTGCCATTGGCTCCGGCGGTATGTACGGCAAAGGATTCCTGCAGGGCACGCAAACGCAGCTTAAGTACATTCCTGAGCAGTGGACAGATTTTATATTCTGCATGGTTGGAGAGGAGTTCGGGTTTGTAGGCTCGATCGCGGTTGTATTGCTCTTCCTTATCTTAATTTGGCAGACAATACACATTGCCTACATCTGTAAAAACCAGTTCCTCAGCATCTGCTGTATAGGATTTGCTACGATCTTTTCATTCCATATACTGATAAACCTTGGAATGATAATGGGCATAATGCCTGTGATAGGTATTCCATTGCCATTTATGAGCTATGGAGTTTCATTTCTTCTCAGCAATCTGATTATGCTTGGTATAATACTGAATGCCTACAGGAACAGGAAAGATTATGTGTAAACAGGCAAAAGGCAGAAGTAAAAAAGGCAGAAAGCAGAAATAAAATTAAAATACATTAATATTCGGTTTGATGCTTTTATTCCTAATTCCTAATTTCTAATTCTTAATTCAAAAGATATTGCACTTCGCGAAAAAATTCAAGCAGACTTTAAGGGAAACTAATTCGCACCTGGTTGTCGGACTCGATACTGATGTGAGCAAGATCCCCGTATTCATGAAGTCATCTGTAAATCCGATAGCTGAATTCAATAATCTAGTTATTGAAGCCACAAAAGAATTTGCATGCGGTTATAAGCTTAACATTGCATTCTACGAGCGCGCAATAGATAGCGGCTTTGCCGCAATAAGATCATCGCTTGCTGCAATTCCCGAAAACCTGATCACAATTGCAGATGCCAAGCGCGGCGATATTGAAAACACTACCGAGCTTTACGCGCAGGCATTCCTTGATGAGCTGGGGTTTGATTCCATAACCGTGCAGCCGTATATGGGGCAGGATTCAGCCCGGCCGTTCCTCCGCAGGAAGAACAAATTCGTTTGGATACTCGCGCTTACATCCAACTATGGCGCAAATGACTTTCAGTTCCTGCAGGTTGGCAAACAGCCGCTTTGGGAAATTGTTGTGGAGAAGGCTATATCGTGGAATGAACATAAAACCGGATTCGTTTTCGGCGCGAGCCATACCAAAGAAATTTCGAAGATGACAAAGAATCTGCCGGAAGTCCCGCTGCTTATCCCGGGTATCGGCGCTCAAAAAGGTTCGCTTGAAAAGACAATTAACGCGCTGAACCATAACCTGTTCGTTATCAATCAAAGCCGCTCAATTATATACGCTGCCCCAAAAGCCGAAAACGCGGAAGAGTTTAAAGCCATCGTTGGCGAGGCTGCCATGAAAGCAAGGGACGAGATCAACGGATTTTTGATGATAAAAAAGTAGAGTATGCAGCTGTAGCAGGTGCTGTAAACTTTTCGTATGCATGTTTTCAAAATAAGTACTTATATAACCTTAGAAATATAGTTTCCCGCCTTCGCGGGAATGCACAAAAAGTTGAATCCCAGGCTTAACATAAACGAAAACTTCATCTGCCGCATTTGGGAAGGCGGAGAAAAGTACTTCAGCGGACTTGTTACCGATAGCGGCGAAGATGTAGAAGTAATTGATAAAGGTACACGAAACTTCGACTCCGGCCCTGACTACAAAAATGCAAAGATAAAGATCGGTGAAAAAGTGCTTACCGGCGATGTGGAGATACACCGTGACCACGGCAACTGGGTACAGCACGATCATCACAATGACAGAAGATACATTTCCGTCATCCTGCATGTTGTATTGTGGGATTCACCCAGCCGCACCGCTCCAAAACTTCGGATAAAAAGAGAGCTGCCAACCGTTATACTTGAAAATCACCTTACCAAATCAATTCACGATATATGGAAAGAGATAATATCAGAACCATCGGATAAATTCCGCCTGCCTTGTTTTGCCAACAACAGTACAGCAAGCGATGACGAACTGGTTCTGTGGCTTGGTAAGTTATCCGTTGAGAGGCTCAAACTACGCGCGGAACGCATCAGAAGCAGGCTATCAGAGCTGAGCCGCGCCGCTTATAAGGATCTGCCCAAAAACAGGAGGCTATGGGAACAGGCTTTATATGAATTCATCTTCGAAGCTTTGGGATTTTCAAAAAACAAGGAGCAGATGCTGAGATTAGCCGCCTCAGCGGGATTGGATAATATCCGAAAATATTCAGGCGGCAGTATTGATGGAATACAGGCTGTATTATTCGGCACTTCCGGACTGCTGTTCGATGTCAGAACGAAAGATCCATACACAGATAGAATTAAAGAGATGTGGCGTGAACTGGGCGATAAGATCAAAAATCCCAGGCTGCAGAGAAGTGAATGGGCTTTCTTTGGGCAGCGGCCGCAAAATTATCCCACTATACGGATCGCATACGGCTCACAGATAATCTACAACCTGTTGAATAAGGAATTGTTCCGTGCCCTCATCCTCGTTTTTGAAGATAAGGAATTCAAAGTTAAACAGGCAGTGAAGGATATTATGGGACTGCTTGAGCCTGCGGCGGATGAATACTGGAATTCGCATTATGATTTCGGGAAAGCTTCCAAAGCAAAAAATATTCTCGCCGGGCGGCAAAGGATAACCGATATCCTCATCAATGTAGTTATACCTTTGCTTTATCTCTATTCGGCTGAATTTGATAAGAAACAATTACGAGTTAACGTATTGAAGCTTTACAATGAATTCCCTTCAAATGCAGATAACTCTGTATTGCGGGTAATGCAAACACAGCTTCTCGGGGGCAGGGGAGTGAAGTCGAATTCAGTAGCGATGGAACAGGGATTGATACAACTGCACAATTTCTATTGTACCCGCGAGAAATGCGATAAATGCATAGTTGGGAAAAAAGTCATTGAAAGCTCCGGAGATATGGCAAATGGAAGTGAGCAGGTAAAAGGATTTGAATACAAAATAATCTATTATTGATTAAAAAATATTCTCTAATTGACTGGAAATTTTAGTGGCTTAAAAGTCATTGATCAGCCCGAAGTGAATTTTGCCTTCCAGAATAGAATCACCCCTGCCAAGTGCGTAACTGACGCCAAACATCCCCAAAGCCGTTTCTATGCGTATGCCGAGCCCGTAGCCGTACAGGAAGCCTTCCTGGGCGGGAATGTTATACAGGTCGTCCTCAGGCTTCAGGTAGTAGCCGAAATCATAAAATGCGGCGGCATAGCTTCTGCGGGTAAGCGAGTAGCGTATCTCAACATTACACCAGGCCGCACGTGATGCAAGGAACTGGCCTTCACGGTAACCGCGTAGTGTGTTGTTTCCGCCAAGCCTGAAAAGGTCGGAAGTCTCGAGCCTTGGAGAGCGTATTTCAATACCGTGCAAACCCACAAGAGAGCTTTGTCTTTTGAAGAATGAATAGTAAAAATCAAGATCTACGTTACCTTTCTGCACTGTAAAATCACGCTGTATATCAATATTGGGGTATTGTGATGTATTGTAAATTTTCTTTTGTCCGGCAGAGTATCCGGTCTTATACAGCAGACCCGAAAACGGATTATAAACATAATCTCTGCTATCGTATCTTATCTCAATTCCTGCCGAGAGCAGCCTGCTATCGAACAGGGTGAAGAGGCTGCTTGTAACCGTGGGAATAACCCGTTCAAAATCAAATATCGCGGAAATTGTGACGCGTTTGGATATCAATGCATCCGATTTAAGGCTCAGCTTTCTTCTGATGTATGATGAATCTTCGATCCTTTGCAGGAAATCAAAGCTCACATTCAGCGGGTAGCCCAGCAGCCATGGCTCCAGGTAACGTAGCTCAAGCTCCTGTGTTGTTTTTATCTCTTTCTTGAACCTTGCTTCAACCTTTCGGCCAGTTCCGAATAAATTCCGTATAGAAAGATTTATAAGGCCTGTAAAATAACCCCTGTCTTCATCAGGCGAAGGCGGTACGTATCCCAGTATCCCGTCAAAAGTATTTGTGTTTCCTTCCTTAACTTTTATCAGCAGCACTGTTGAGTTTTTGTATTTGATAATTTTAGGCTGTTCGACCCGTTCAAAGTAACCTAAGTTTTCCAGCCTTCTTTTTATTTCAAGCAGATTTTCCCTACTGATGGTATTTCCTTCTCTCAGTGCAATTTCTCTGACTATAACTTCCTTCTTTGTCTCCGTATTCCCTTCAACCACAATGTTATCGATCTTCACCTGATCATTTTCATCTATCTTAATATTGAGCCTTAGCTTTTCAGTACCCGCCTCGAAGTATTGTTCGATCTCTTCTACCGTTACTGAAGCAAAAGTATAGCCCTTGCTTTCGTAGAACCCGACAATATCGCTCATATCTCTTCCAAGCCGCAGGGCATTCAATACTTCTCCGGTTTTGGTTTCCATTTGTTCCTTCAGATACGCGGAAGTATATAACTTATTGCCTGATAGCGCTATCTCGCCGATAAGCACCTGTTTGCCTTCATCAATACTTACATAAAGAGTAACTGCCGATGAGTCAAAATTGAATTCCGCCCCGGAAGAAGTGATACGGCAATTCATGTATCCATTTTCCTGGTAAATTCTTAGAATATTCTTCTGATCGAGCTCAAACTGCTGCGGAGAGTAAACAGTACCTTCCTTTGAATTAATGAATCCCGTAAGTTCTCTGCCAGAAAAGTGCGTGTTGCCCGAATAGTTTATACCGGCTATCTTTGTAATGTTTTGAGCGTGAACAATTGCATGGGAATGCAAAATAAGCACAATAAAAAAAAGAAATATTTTTCGGCTGTTTATGAACATAATTTGGCTAATATTTGCCTGCAGGATTGTAAATTCAAGTCATTAATAAACCATTTACTTACTTCAGGCATCTAAAATAAAAACACATCAACAATTTTTTCTATTATAATTGAAGAACAATTACTTCCGTTTATCCCACAAACTCTGTTTTGCCGCACTATTGGGGCTTTCTACGCTCATTTCATTCTCACAGGATGACATAGCACGCCAGAACTCCCAAACGGATACTGCAAATATTAACAGTAAACCGCAGATAACAATTTCTAGATGTACAAATTCAGCCGTTAAGATCGATGGAGTGCTTGATGAAGCTGTTTGGGAAAATTGTGAATCTGCGAAGGATTTTGTGGAGATCGAACCGGGTGATAATCTTAAAGCCACAGTGAATACCGAGGTGAAGATCACTTACGATGACAATAATCTTTATGTTGCGTTCATTTGTTATGACGATAATATCTCTAAGCTAAGAGTTAATCTAACTGACCGCGACAAAATGTACAGCGATGATTTTGTTGGCATACTGATCGATACATACAACGACCACAAACAGGCTTACGAGCTTTTTATGAATCCGTACGGCATACAGGGCGATGGAATTTGGACAAAGCAGGGCGAAGAAATGAACTTTGATATGCTGTATGATTCCGAAGCGAAGATATATAAAGATAAATGGATAGTAGAAGCAGCTATACCATTTAAGAGCCTTCGTTTTCCGGAAAAAGAAGAACAGCAATGGGGCGTGCATATTATCCGTACCAGGCCGCGGGAAAGCAGGACACAATTCTCATGGGCCAAAGTCTCAAGAGATAATTCTGAATTTATGGGACAGGCAGGAATTTTAAAAGGATTGAAAAAACTCAAGAAGGGCAAACAGCTCGAATTGCTTCCTTATGTTATAGGTTCGCAGTTTGGTTACAGGGATGACCCTTATGATGAGAAATCGGTATTCACAAATGAAAAGTTAAAAGGTGATCTTGGTATCGGCATCAAGTATGGGTTCACTTCTAATCTAACAGGAGAGATCACTTTCAATCCGGATTTTTCTCAGGTGGAGTCTGATGCTGCGCAGATAGATGTGAACTCTTCAAGCGCAATTTTTTATCCTGAAAAACGCCCGTTCTTCCTTGATGGCGGTAACATCTTTAACTCGTATATCAATGTAGTATATACAAGAATGCTTAATAATCCGCTTTATGCCGCTAAGCTGATCGGGAAAATTGATGATGTTGATGTTGGCTACCTTATGGGTTATGATCAGAACACGACTTACATAATCCCCTCAAAATACGGCAGCAGTGTTGTATCTACCGAGTTGAAGTCATTCGGAAATGCGCTCAGGCTGAAAAAAAGCATTAGCGGAGAGTCATTTATTGGATTGATAGCTACAGACCGGGAAACGGGTGATGCCTACAACAGGGTTGCAGGATTCGATGGTTCGATCAACTTCTGGAAAAATTATTATTTCAACTTCGAAGCGCTTGGATACTTTACAAAAGAGCTTAATGATCCAAACCTGTTTGATGATAACACTCCAATAAACAAAAAGGGAAACGATGCCGGATTCAATGGCGAAAAATATTCTAATTTTGGGGGAACGTTTGCACTGGTACGAAGCGCAAGGCACTGGAATGGTGAAATTTTTCTGAATATTGCGCCACCTGAGGCAAGGCGCGAACTGGGCTTCATGAGCAGGAATGATTTTCGCGAGCTTGGTTCCTGGCACAGCTATGTATTCTACCCAAAGAACTCAATATTCCTGCGGATTGAACCAAGTATCAATGGCGGATTTCAGTATGATTATGATAACAGGATAAAAGAGCAATGGCTTAGTCCACAGTTTTACGTGCAGCTTAAGCACCAGTTAAATGCCAGCGGGGGATTCCTTGCGGTGAACAATGAAAACTATTATGATGTTTACCATAAAAATGTTCACAGGGGTTGGGTAAATTTCAATATCAATACAAGCAGCCTTGCAACAGGGGGAGGATACTTTGAAATGGGTAAGTATATCGTGAGGTTTGAAGAACCCTCTTATGTTGGGTGGGGATGGAATGCTGAAGCACGGCTTACTATCAAGCCGCTATCAAACCTCGTATTGGAAAATAACTACAGTTATTTCGAGCTCTCGAAAGAAAAAGGGGGCGAGAAGCTTTATACCGGTTACATTTTCAGGAACAAGACTTCGCTGCAGTTTACAAAAAATTTCTTCCTTAGGCTGGTTGTGCAGTATGATTCATTCAGTAAGAGCTTTGATATTGATCCGCTGCTAAGCTATAAATGGAATCCATTCACGATCTTCTACATTGGTTCAACACATAATCTGGCCGATGTTGGCAGCTCGCCAAACCACGGCAGATTCCGCGAAACAAGAAGGCAATTCTTCGCAAAATTTCAATACCTGATAAAAATGTAATTTCTGTCTTGAGTTTCTGGCAAAGGTATTCGAAAAGTGATCCTGTTAAATGCTCTGGCTCTGAATCAGTGTAACTACTTCGCTACTACACTGAGCAGGTTCTGTACTGTTCCGTAAAGTGACCAGAAATACTGTATATTGTAAAATAAAACATACAGAATAACGACTGTTACCTGAAACATTGATATTACTATATTAACGGCTTTCATAATCTTTCCCCTTGTATATTTTGTTACTGTTTTTCACTACACAAATATAGGGATATACGTTACTCCACTCAATACCCTTTAATGGGGATAATAACACGAGGTTAAGTGAATATGTCGATTAATTGCGATTAATGCGAGTTTTGTGACTTGACTCCTACCTTTAATACGGTAGTCAGCTAATAAGTGTAAGATAAGTATATAAAAAAACGCCGCTTTTGGCGGCGTTTACAACTGAATTATTTTATTTCACAGTTTATTTCGTAAGGATCATACGCATCGTTTTCGTTATCTCATTTTTCCCTGTGTTAGCCCTCAAGACATAGAAATAAATGCCGCTCGAAAGATTTGCAGCATCAAACTTAACAGAGTATGAACCTGGAGCCTGGTATGAATTTACCAATGTCCTTACTTCTCTGCCGGTCATGTCATATATCTTAATTGATACGGTCGAGTTATCGGGTATGAAGTAGTTGATCACTGTTGAGGGGTTAAACGGGTTTGGATAGTTCTGTGAAAGCTTTGCATCGAATTTTTTATCCGCAGGATTTACGTTTGATGTAATTCCGGTTAACCAAGTTATGCCGCCATCAATTGAATAGATCTCAGTGCCTTCACTGCCAATCGAAATTCCAATATTCTCATTCGCAAAATTTACTGCAAACAAGTCAGCTACAACAGGAGTAGTAATTGCTGTCCAGGTATCGCCGGCATCTTCAGATCTGAGGATCAGCCCGTTTTCACTTGAAGCAATTGCAGTAGTCATTGATAAGAACTTGACATCATAAATGTTTAACGATGTTCCTGATACAACGGGTGCCCAGTTCCAGCCGAAATCCGCGGATTTCAGAACCAACCCGTTTGTCCCGGTTGCGAGAATGTTGCTTCCCATAAAAGAAACAGCGAGAATGTTTTCTGTGGTGCCTGTAGTAAGCTCAAACCAATCGTTTGTGTTTATAGTACCGTAAAGCTTACCGTTATCTCCGGCAAGAACTGCAACTATGCTTGTTACCGTATTTTTAGGCTCTGCAAAAGTAATCGAGTTTAATTTAGTTGTTGTCATCAGATCAATACTCTCAAATGACTCTCCAAGATTTACTGATCTATATAGTGTTCCATTATCGCCGCAGATGAACATCAGTTCAGGTGAGAATATCACTATGTCGTTCAGGTTCTCGCTTGTTAATGATGTTTTAAGCTCCCATGTAGCTCCGTTATCCGCTGATTTCACTACTATACCGTTTTCTCCAACTGCTATCTGGATAGAAATGATCTGCATTGCCGGACCTTCGTATTGTATATAGTCCATTGCGTTGAGCACATTAGTTATACCCGTATTCTGGATATCCCAGGTTGTGCCGCCATCAACGGTTCTCATTATGAGCCCGTCCTGACCAACCAGTGTAGCAATTGCCGGAGATTCGAACTTTATATCGTTCTGGTTTACAAGCGGTTGTGCATTTATTCTTACTGCTGCTAAAATGAAGAAAATTGCTGTAAGGAATAGAAAAAATGATTTGGTTCTCATGATTTTACCTCTTTAGTATAGGGTTTATTTTTGGAAAAGTGAATTAAATTATTAAACCAACAGGTTTAATTTGTTTCGTATTTTAAATGATTTTTAGTTGTAAGTGTATTATCATCTCTATTGCAAATCTAACTATCCGTTAACGAAAATTCAATAACGAAACCCGCTATATTCGGCAATAGTTTTGTGTAAATCTATAATTATATGTTAGCTTTGTACGGAATTGGCCTATTTGGTAATAACCATCTTCATGGTCTTGGTGAAATCACCCGCAGTTAAGGTATAGAAATATACTCCGCTGGAGAGGTTTCCTGCGTTTAAGGTCACTGTGTGCAGCCCTGCCTGCATATTGCCATCGGCCAGAACTGCTGCCAGCTTGCCGGTGATGTCGTAAACCCTCAAGCTCACTTTGGAATCAACCGGAATAGCAAAGTTGATCTTTGTTGAAGGGTTAAACGGATTGGGGTAATTCTGTGAAAGAGAGAATTCAGCCGGAACTTCGTTAGAATTCCCTTTAGATCTTGGGCTCAACTCGTTTCCTGAAGTTGTTGAGTTTTCAAGCGTTGAATTGCTGAAATCTTTGGAATTGAAAGCGAAAGGCTCCGGGTAAGCGGGGTTGAAGCTTAAATTAAATCCATTTGCTGTTATACTGCCGCCTACTGCGCCTATTACCCTGCAGCCGAAGGATAGATCTCTTGAAAGCGAAACGCTGCTGCTGATCAGCACATACTCAAGTGACGAAGGGAATGTTATAATGCCTGTACCTGATACAACCTGCTGCTCTGAGCCATTAAATTTAACCTTGAGCTTGCCTGATGCCTCGCTGAAACCAAAAGAGCCTGTTACTGTTAACGCGCCTGTGATGTTCACTGAAGGCGTGTATGCAGGATTAGTATTGCTGAAAGATAATGATCCGCCATTTTTTATGTTTATGCTTCCAATTGTAACTTCTGATGTAAAGGATTCGCTAACGTTCATGGTATTGTTTTGTTCGATAACAAGGTTACCGAAGTGCCTGCCTGAAAACTGCATGGTTCCCATACGAGTGATAACCATCGAGCTCTGCGGCTGAAGGAGTACTTTGGAATTGGGAGCCGAAACACCGAAAGGACTTAAAGCACCGGCATTATCTACTTTTAGTGTAGAACCTGATTCAAATACTACTGCGTTTGCTGTACCTGTTGTGTTGAATATGTTACCCGGGCAAAGCTGCGAAAAAACTGAGCCATTTTTGAATCTTATTGCTTCAGCATCCGCTGCATTCAGGTTGTGAGCAATACTTCCGGTGAATATGAAACTTCCTGAAACAGAAGCTGTAGCACCGATTCCTAAATAAATATTCAATGCAGGGTCGCTGCCTGATATCTTAAGTGATGAGCCGGCCTCGATCAGAAGATCTTCGCCTTCGTTACCTTTAATTGTTATACATTTGGTATTTCCTGAAGCAGGGGAGAGTGTTACGCTGGAATTATTCTTTACTACCAGCTGCCCAATTGTTACCTGGTAAACATTACTAACTGCAATACTTCCCGTGTTATCAAATACCAGAACATCATTGGCGAGGCCTACCTGGCGAAATGGGGTCCAGTTGCCTGCAGTACTGAAATTCGAGTTTACAGATCCGTTCCAAACGTAAACAGTCTGCGAATTAGCAGTAAATGTAATGATTGAAATAACAAGAAGTGATTTTAAGAGCTGTAATGTTAGGTTCATCAGGAAAAGTTTAAATTTTTAGATTTTTAACCTTTTCTGCTGCATTCCCTAACTAATTGTATTACAAATATACTTGTAATGTCAACTCCTAATCAATCAGAACAAATAGGAGTTTTGAAAATGGCTGTAAATACGAGATATAGGGTTAATAGTTAGAAAGTTTCTCGGGTTTATAGTTAGGAATGTTTTATGCTATTTTGGCATTATTTTTTTGTGGAAAAGCCCAATATTCTCAATCCGGACATAAAAAAACGCCGCTTTTGGCGGCGTTTCAGATTAACATACAAATGGAGGAAGAGAAGAGTAATTGTTCTGTTTCCGGCATAAGGGAAGCTTATTCCTCCTGTTTACTTGGTCAAGATCATTTTTCTAACTTTTGTGATATTGCTGCTTCCTGTGTTTACAGTCAGTTTATAAATATACACGCCGCTCGAAAGGCTTGAGCCATTGAAGCTTACTGAATAACTGCCCTGGTTCCTGTAGCCTTCGGCTAAAGTGATAATCTCTTTGCCGGTTATATCAAACACCTTTAGGCTAACATTGCCGCCGGAAGGCATTTCAAAATTGATCATTGTTGCCGGGTTAAACGGATTCGGGTAATTCTGTCCGAGGCTGATCTTTGAGCTTTCTTTGTGCAGCACCGTGAAAGATGAGACTGGAGTTTCCGACCATGTTTGCCCGCCATCAGTTGAATATACATCAACACCATTAGAGCCTACCGAAATACCATTGGTTGGGCTGCTGAATGCTACTGAATAAAAATCAAAACCGCTTCTGATAGAAGAAGTCTCGCCGGGATACCAGCTCTGGCCGCCATCGGTTGTGAAAAGTATCAAACCGTCATCAGCTGCAATTGTACCGCTTAATGCATCAAAGAATACTATATCATTGAAATTGTTCTCATACGAAAAGCCCATTTGTCCGTACCAGGTTTCTCCGGCATCGTTTGAAATGAATAGCGCTCCGCTGTTGCCAACTATGAATAAATTAGTTTCATCCAGCGCTGCAATGGAATTCAGATCACTGTTAGTAAAACTTAGGTCAACGCTCTGCCATGAAGTGCCGCCATCTGTTGTAATCAGCAGCGTGCTTGATGTACCTACAATGAACCCGTCATTGGCGTTGATAAAAAGTACATCTGTGAGATTGTTTGTTGTGCCTGAAGAAATATCTGTCCAGCTCAGGCCGGCATCTTCGGATAAAAATATTTCACCGTTGTTTCCGCAAACGATCGCCCTGGTGCCTGCAATGATCTCTGCATCATTCAGGTTTTCAATAGTTCCCGGTAAAACCGGTTCCCAATTCTCGCCGTTATCTGTAGTCCTGAGAATTACACCATTTTCGCCGGCTGCAACCGCAATAGTACCAAGAGTAGAAACTCCGAATAGAACATTGGAAATGTTTGATGATTTTTCAGTCCATGTTTGGCCATTATCGGTGGTCTTCATTATCAGGCCGCCTTCGCCAACAAGTGTGGCAGTGGTTGAATTCTCGAATTTCAGGCTGTATTCATTAAGGGCAGTTGCCTGTGAATAAACTGATGCGGATAATACTAAAACCGTAAATATTGTAAATAACTTTGTAAGTGACTTCATTTTTTTGATTCCTCCTAAAGGGTGACTTTTTTTGTATGTTAAAGGTTAATTAAAATTCTTTCAGCTTTATAACTCGCTGCTAATCTCTTCTCTTTTTTGGTTAACTTTAAAAAGGATTATTTTCTTACTACACAAAGTTAACTGATTCAGGCTAACTGTACAATAACTGGATTCGTGATTTTGCATACTAATGCAGATGAAATCATGATGTTAAAAAAAACAGGCTGATTTTTTTTCAGCCTGTTAAATTATGAATTCTGTTTCGTACCGTGAACACTTTATTTTATCAGGGTCATCTTCATTATCTTGCTGTATTCTGAAGTCCCGCTGTTAACTGCGATTCTGCAGAAGTAAATTCCGCTTGAAAGACCGCTTGCATTGAAGTTAACACTGTGGCTGCCTTTAGGCTGCGTTGAGTTAACAAGTGCCGCAACTTCTCTGCCTGTAATATCATAAACACGTAAATCTACCCTGGCATTTGATCCCAATGTATAAGTAATGATAGTTGAAGGATTGAACGGATTCGGATAATTCTGATCCAGTTCAAGATCACCTGGTATATTTACAGTAGGGTGTCCGTTTCTATATGCAATAAGTCTATCTGCGGGATTAAGATTAAAAATGCCGTTTTCCACAGGGCTCCAGCTCATTCCGCCGTCCTCTGTTCTGAGCATTGTACCGGACGCTCCGCCGGTAAATCCTATTCTGTCATTTGCGAAATTAAGGCAGTAAAGATCATTTGTTGTGCCCGATTCAACTGGATACCACGTTGAGCCCAGATCATCGGAGATGATTACTTTTCCCTGCAAGCCTACGCTTACAAGCCTGTTAGATACTAAATTTACTCTCCAAAATCCGGCATATGTAGGATCGTTGTAAACCATCGTCCAGCAGTTGCCGCCATCTAATGATTTCAGCAGCCCGCCGGTTGTAGTCGTCAGGAATGCTGTTTGCCTGTCGGTCATTCTAACAAACCTGAAATCTAACTGGAAAGCGAACCCGCTTGTTGGTGGTCCCCAGGTCAACCCGCCATCATTAGTTACAAATATATTATTATTATCGCCGGCTATAATTCCGTTATTTTCATCTCCCATTGATATGCACTGTAGATCGTTTCCGCGGTTTTCCTGCATAACGCTCCAGCTTGCTCCATGGTCATTTGTTCTTAGTATTGCTCCTGCTTCTCCAACAGCGAAACCGATCCCGTTTGCACTTATGAAAACTCCGTGAAGATCTGCAGTTGTGTTACTGGTCATCGTTTCCCAGCTTTCGCCGGCATCAATACTGCGGAGTATCAGCCCGTTTGTACCTACTGCAACTATCGAATTCCCGTCTGCAGCAGTTGTTTTGAGTATGTTTTCAGTCGTGTTTGTAACGGCCTGTTCCCAGGCTTCGCCGCCATCAATTGTGCGGTAAATAACTCCATTATCACCTGCAACTATACCGCTCTGCTCAGAAGCGAATTCCAGGCAGCGGAATGTTGTTTGGGCTGTTAACAGCTGCGTTAACAGGAAAACTGTTAGTATAACAGCGAATTTAATTTTGAATGTTTGAGTATTCATTAAAATACTCCTTTCTTAAGAGTTTGTTAGTTAATCTGTTTTAAAAATTCTATGACAGGGATTGCATAGTGTTCTTTTATCTTATGCAATGATAACTCATATGTTTACCGTGTTCAATACCGCATTCAGGTTAATTTGAAAGGTTTGCCGGATAGGTTTGGTTAAATGTGAATACTCAATCGCAAGTTGCTCCGTAAAATCAAAACAACGAATCCTCAAAAAAAGGTACCAGTCTCCCGCATAAAAAAAGCCCGGCATCTCTGCCGGGCTTTAGCTATTTCTCTTCTCCACAAAACCATTTACTTGACAAGTATCATCTTCAATGTCTTTGTGAATTTCTCTGTGCCGCTATCGGCAATTATCCTGTAGAAGTAAACTCCTGTGGATAAGTTTGTACCATCAAATTTTGCTGTGTAGAAATCAGCTGTCCTGTATCCGTCAACCAGTGTTGCCACTTCTTTTCCAAGGATATCATAAACCCTTAAGCTCACCTTTCCATCGAATGGCATCTGGAAATCAATATTAGATGTCGGGTTCGAAGGATTCGGGTAATTCTGGCTTATATCAAATACACCGGGCTTGCCTATAACAAGATCCGCGTTATTTGAAGGTGAATGATATTCATAGTTACCGTTGAAGTCAACCTGCTTCAGCCTGTACTGGTAAGTACCGCTGTTTAGCTTTTTATCACTGTAACCATACGATTGCCTTGTAGTGGTATTTCCCTTACCTTCAACAAATGTAACTTCTTTCCATGCCGAGTATCTCTGTGCATCAAGCTTTGACCTTCTTTCAACGGAGAAGCCTCTGTTGTTTATCTCTGATTCAGTTGTCCATGAAAGCGATATTTCGCGTTTCATCACAGCCGCATCAAATGATGAAAGTACAACAGGTAGTGCCGCTTCATCGCTTGCCATTGCGAAAAGTCCGCTGCCCCAGCCCACTCCGTTGGGTAAGGTCAACTCAATGTAATTGTTGGTTGTATTTACAGTTTGTGTCAAGCTGTTATCCCACGCGGAACCGGTCCAGTAGCTAATCTGAAGATCAGTTTCAAGTATTGTTGCAAGCATTTCCTCATTAAAATAGAACCTCACAACGGCTCCTGTTGTTGTTAAGCCACTCAGTTCCCAGTAAATCCAGGGAACATTAACTGCCATTGCGTCAGTCTGGCCGCCTGAGGTGCCGTCTCTCTTTGTTTTGATGGTTTTCTTTGAATCTGTGCCATCTGTTTTCTTTACCGGATTCTTGATCTCAAATTCTCTGCCGTTCTTCAGCAAGGTATTATTCGGTGTTCTTACACCGGGATACTGCCTTACTTCTGTAACGCCGATCGAACCTGAAACTACTTCAACCGCTATCAAGCCGCCATCATAGAAGTCATCACCTGAAGGAGCGCAGATATTGGGATTGTATGCCCCTTCCGTGTACTGGTCACAGCCAACATCTACCGGACCTACAGAAGTAGATTGCGCAACTGGTCTGGAGTCGCCATCATAATCGCTGTTAACACCTGCTATGTAGGTTCCTCTTCCGTTCAGCGTCAGGTCAGATGTCTGTATATGCAGGTCTGTTCCGCTTACAAACAATGGAAGTGAGCTAAATGACTGGATATCTTTTCCTGTGCCGGTTCTCCAATCAGAGATAGTACCTCTGTTTATTCCGCCAATTATTCCAATATTTGGCCCAGAACTCCTGTAACAATTGTAGCTAATGTTAGAGTAAACATTGCTTGCTGCCCCGCTGTATATAGCATATCTGTTTGTACCAACAGATTGCGTGTCAACAAGTACATTATTTCTTACGTCAGTCCCAGATACTGCTGTAACTCCTGAAGTAATATTTAAAGCAGCAGGTAAACCGTCCACATTTTGACTTGTATTCATAAGCACTGAATTATTGTAGATCTTATGATTTGTACCCGCAGTTATCACGATCCCATAACCATTATCCACTACACCGCTTCCAGATAGATAACCATATGCAGCAATATCAAAGATCATATTATTCTGAGCTATTATATCACCTGTTGTAGCTGTTGAACCTAAATAAATACCATTTGCACCCCAACCTGCCGAATTTGTATTTTTAACATTACTAATTTTATTTCTCTGGATATTTATGCCGCTTATTGAGCCGGTAACAGCAATACCCGTAGTTGTAGCACTACTGTTAGTAGTTATGTTTGAAACAGTATTGCCTGTTACATCATAACTTCCGTTTAAGACGCCAGTCGATAGAAATACCCCGAAATTGACGTAAGTTGAAGTACTTGCTGTTGAACTAATTGTGCTGATATTATTGCCGGATATTGTAACATTTCTGCATCCTGCTGCTGCCCATATACCTCCAAGAAAATTAGCATCTGTGGTGTTAGCAATATTACTAATGGTATTGTTCGAAAATGTTGCCCCGTCAGTGTATTGAGCATACAAACCGATTAACCTGATTGAACTTGCGCCGCTCGTAGTTAAGGAATTATCAGCGACTACAAGATTAAATCCATTTGCAGTGGCTGATCCGCCGGTGGCGAATAAACCCATATATGCTCTTTCAATGAGGTTATTCTGTACTGTAATCGTATTAAAATAACCTGCATTGCCAATTATGGTGGCATCGCCAATTACAATCGCGCTGCTAGTATTTGCGCCGTTTGTTATTGTACAATTCTTGATCATTACGTTTGTGATGGGTGTAGTTCCTATAGAACCAACAAGTATTACATTCGGAGTTGTAACGCTGTTGTTCTGAATTGTCAGGCTTCTATCCGTACCGCCGGAGTTTGAACCATCGATAGTTACATAATTGCTCAGTATCCTTATTGTAGCATTTGCATTAATGTTCCCGGGAATTATTGAACTTACCCCGCTCTGAGGTTTCAAGGTCACTGTATTTACAGCGCTAATTCCTGATATATTGCTGTTAAACTGAATGGGATATGTTTCGCCGGCGTAATTTCCATCAGTTAGAACAAATGTTACAGGCCCGCTTACCCCCTTTGTGTTTAGGTCTGTAACCGCAGCCGTTATGGTCGGATAGACGCCTGCAAAATCCGTTTGATTGCCGGTATTGTTTCCTATTCTCGAAGCATTCTTATTGCTTACAAAATTGGGACCTTCATACTTCCTGCCGTTTTCGGTCAATTCATAATATGTTTCTTCAATTTCAACTTCTTTTAGCGGGGTGTTTAAAGCGTATTTGGATAGATGAGAAGCTGATGTTTCTTCTTTCCTATTTTGATTTTTTTGTTCGCTTGTCTTTTCAACATATTCTTCATATGGAACCATCACTTTTACTTTTCTTGTTCTTGGTTCATATTTTAAGTCTTTTCCTAAAATCTCCCTCATTGCCGTTAAGCCAACAGTATAAGACCCGCTTAATGGTGCACCAACAATCTGGTAAGAATTTATTGTGCCTCCTATAGGGAATGCAGATGGATCCAATGCGCAGGTGGTCTGAGCAACATTGAAAGTACCGTTGTTAATACCAACATTAGGCGTTCCTGCAAGATCTTCTGCTACTACAAAGTACTGAACAATATCACTTAAAACAACGCCGCCGCCGCCATTCAACAATGTATAATCAATTGTGAAATCAAATGGTGAGCTTGTGCCGTTAGCTTCCACGTATTTCCAGCCGTCTGAACCCGGAGAATTGTCAATATATACATTACCATCGGCTGATCTTTTATAATAACACCTAGGCATTGTGCCTGGGTTTACGTTCACTCCGCTCACATCAGTAATAGTCACGTTAGTAAATGAACGGTTCGAAAAACTGGATGTATTCGTAAGCAATGTATAAGAAATTGACGGGGGTGCCATGTCAACACCAATACCTGCAAATTCATGTGCACCTATATCAGGTGCAGTAGCTGTAAATGTTGAACACTGTGGATAACCTGAATTAGGATAGCGGCTATTGCCTGAAAAATCAGTGGTAATGCTGGGTGTCGAAATAACGCCGGCATTGCTTTCACATTGTGTTGCTGTGCAAGACGCTATCGTCAGACTATAAGGAGCAACTGATGTATTTGTAAATGTAGTGTTCTCTGTAACAGAGTTTGCTTCAGAAGGAGATACTCTTGTTTTGTATGCAGCCAGAGTCTGGTCACTGTTTGTTCCGTCAAAAAATATTACCCTGGTTGGCCCGGTAGCACCCGCATATAGATTATTCCTGTCGGATGTACTTTGATGCGTTGCAATTGTAGTTGAACTTCTCTGGTAAGCAACAGATAAACCTGAACCGTTAGGTGTTGATTTATTTATGAGAATGTTGTTTCTCATATCAATTGTTGGAGTAACAGATGTCCACAATGCTGCTGTATGAAAATTTGTACCTGAACTGGTCGCGTCAAGATATACAGAGTTATAATAAACCCTGGTCGCTACGCCGCCGTTTATCCAAATTCCAACAACACTTAGTGTTGTGTTATTGAGTGGAGCGTAAATTTCGTGTATTACATTGTTATATGTATTCCTGGTAGTACTGGTACCGTTTGCTCCTATTAATAAACCATAGGAGGCAGGTGTAGTTGCAACCGTATTGCTTAAAATGTTTCTTATGTAGTTTCGGTAAATATTTGCAGTGCCAATATAGTCGCATCTTAATCCTCCTGTTTGTCCTCGCCCTGTAATGTTGTAGATTAAATTGTTATAGATTTCCTTTGAAGGACTACCTCCCGAGCCTATATTTGCACCAATGGTGACGCCCGTTGCGGAAGCGCCTGAACAGGAAATGTTGTAAATAGTGTTATTGTAAAAATTCTCGGCAACTGTACCAGAGCCAAAGTTATAATAACCGTAAGTTGCGCTTGATGTTGTAGTGGCAGCTGAATTATTTATGTTGTATACTGTATTTCCATACACATTGCAGACTGCTGAAGAATTAGTTGCGAGAATACCGTAAGTTGCACCTGTTGTATTTCCAGCTGTACGCAGGATATTAATTACCGTATTGTTGTAGATATTTACTATCGTAACTGTTGGTGAAAACGTAATACCTGCGTTTGTACTGGATGTAGTGTTGTTTGTTAAATTGTTAACATTGTTGCTGTACAAATTCGATGTTGTATTTCCACCGCTTACTTGTATTCCCATCATTTGTCCTGTACCCGCTAAAGACTGGGAACGGACAAGGTTTGATACCGTGTTGTTATTCAAATTAAGTACTGCACCGACTGTTGTATTGCTGACACTATTTAAAATACCGGTCATTGTACCTGTTGCAGTTGTAGTGCCATTACCCTGATAATTGTTCTGTACTGTATTACCAGAAATATTTATCGTTAATGCCCCGGCCAAATTCTGGATATATGTTATTGTCGGACCGCCAGTTGCCGTAATATGAGCACAATTGGAAACGGTGTTATTCTGTATATTTACAGTGTTGTTAGTACCGCTTGTTCCAAATGTATTTGCTATACCGATCTGCTGAGAAGCGCCGGCACTATTGATTGTATCTGAAACATTGTTTCCGATAATATCAGCATTAGAGTTAGTGCCTGTAGAAGTGAATATACCATAATGTGTTGCAGCGTTTGTGCCGGCATTCATTCTGACTGTATTGTTGTTGAATTTTACGCTATCGCAATTTACAGCATAAATACCATATTGCGTTGTGGTATTTGTAGAAGTTCTGCTTCCAACAATTAGCGTATTTGCCGAACTAACACCAACCTGAATATTATTGTTATATAAGCTATAGGGAGAAACAGCGTCAGTTGTACCGTCAAAATACATACCTGTCAGTGATCTTTCGATTGTATTCCCGTCTATAAAAATATTTTCATGACGCCCGGCTATAGAAGTCGCAGAAGTTGATGTACCGCCTGAAGTGTATTGAGACGAGTAAATGCCATATCCAAGAGAAGCTGCACTTGTCAAAGCAAGTACTATTCTGCAGTTCTTTATAGTAATGTTCTTACATCCATCTGTTGCTGATGCCCGGCAGAACATATATCCTGCTTCTGTTTTAGGACCAGTTGTTGCGCCTGTGTAGTTATCAAGCAGGTCTATAGCGTCAAAAGTTATCCAATCAGTACCATTAAGTTTAAAAAACGCATCTGTATTGGAACCGTTCGTCGATACTGTTACCGTTCCAAGTCCTGCAACAGTTGTTGTACACATTGGATTTGCGCCTAATCCGGATTTCTGGAAAATTACAGGATTAGAAGCATTAGGTTGGTTAATTGCGATATTGATCACAAATCCGCCTGCTGGTATCTGTTCGATATATCCTGCTGCAACATTGAATGTTACACCGCCTGCACCAACACCCTGGGCGTTAAGATCTGTTATTGCGGCTGCAAATGTTGCGTAAGTTCCGGGAATGGTTTTTACCCCAGTGAGCTGTGCCATTACAGAGCTACCCGTAACGACGAAAAAGAAAAGAATTAAGAAGAGAGAGAATAGCTTTTTCATAATAATATGGTTTAAATTATAAAATCACAAATAACCGGGTATAGCTTACCCGGCCAAACTTTATATATAGATTAATATTTCGTTAATTTGTTGTTACCCTTAGTGCTAATTTAGCAACAAGAGATTAATTTTCAAGGGTTTATTGCGTGCTTTACAAAAATACCCCCGAGGGGTTATATGAAATGC
>JACSRQ010000252.1 GCA_014879675.1 Ignavibacteria bacterium | reverse complement strand
TTTATTTCCCTGTCATCGCCATCTTCAAGGTACTCTTTTTTTACATAATCAAGAACTATATCTTTAACGTTTTCCATTGTTGTTATTAATTTAATTTATAGCAGTTCAAATATTCTTCAATAAGCCTCTATCCCCGGCCTGCATCAGGAAACAACTCAGCATTTTCGCCTGCCGGGGTGAGGTTATTAATTACATGTCATTTTCAAGTGTTGAAATATCGCCGATCTCTTCGCCCCATTCTTTGGCTCTCAGCACACGGCGCATTATCTTTCCACTGCGTGTTTTGGGGAGTGAATCAACAAACTCAACTTCCTGCGGCATAGCCAGCGGAGAGAGTTTCTTGCGGATGAAGTTCATTATTTCAAGCTCGAGCATTTTTGATTCTTCAAAACCCGGCTTGAGAGCAACGAAAGCTTTTACCACTTCCATGTTGATCTGGTCGGGTTTGCCCACTGCTGCTGATTCAGCCACTGCGGGATGCTCAAGCAATGCCGATTCAATTTCAAATGGACCAACCAAATGTCCAGCGGTGTTTATAACATCATCATCCCTGCCAACGAACCAGAAGTAACCGTCTTCATCGATGCTTGCTCTATCTCCGCACAGATACCATCCGTCAACAAATTTCTCGTTGTATTTATCAGGGTTATTCCAATAAGCGCGGAACATTGCGGGCCATCCCGGACGAACTGCAATTACGCCAACCACACCTTTTTTATCGAAATACTTATGAGTTTTTATATCAACCAGCCCTACTTCCATTCCGGGAAAAGGTTTGCCCATTGAACCGGGCTTTACTTTCATACAGGGATAGTTGCTTACTACCATACTGCCTGTTTCGGTCTGCCAGTAAGTATCGTGGAATTTCATACCGAAAACTTTTTCTGACCATAAAACCGCTTCAGCATTCAGCGGTTCGCCGATGCTTGCGAGATATCTGAGTGATGAAAGATCATGCCTCTTTATTGCGGCTTCACCTTCTTTCATTAAAGCTCGAATTGCAGTTGGAGCGGAATACCAAACTGTAACACGGTGTCTTTCGATAAATGAATACCAGTTCTCCGCCGTGAAGCCTGCATCCATAACACACTGCGTTACGCCGTTAGCCCATGGACCGATGATTCCGTATGATGTACCTGTAACCCAGCCGGGATCAGCAGTACACCAGTAAATATCCTGTTCTTTCAGATCGAGGCTGTATTTTGATGTGATATATTGTGAAATAACTGAGTAGTGTACATGTTGTGCACCTTTAGGCTTTCCTGTAGTGCCGGAGGTATAATGCAGCACCGAAGGTGTTTCGGCAGTTGAAGGATAGATATCAAACTTATCGAGCATCTCCATGTTTTCAATATCGAGAATGTATTCGCGCTCTCTTAGATGCGTTGGATCGGTCTCATCAACTACGATAACGTATTTCATGTAGTCCATATCCTTCATAATATTGCGAACTTTCGGCAGGTGTTTTTTCTGTGTAATGATGGCGCTTGTTTTCGCGTCTTCAAGGCGTGTTATTAATGATTCAGAACCGAATGCCGAAAACAGCGGCTGCACAATTGCACCAAGCTTAAGCCCGGCAAGAAAGCCAAGGTAAAGCTCAGGCACTTTATCCATAAACAGGCAAACCCTTTCGCCGGGTGTTATACCAAGATTCTTCATATAGCCTGCTATTGAATTTGTAAGGATCCGCATATCATTAAACGTATATTTTTTTACTTCGCCTTTGTGCCCCTGCCATATCAAGGCAAGTTTGTAAGCTTTTCCGTTCCTGCAAATTCTATCGGTACAATACTCGCCAATATTTATTACGTCACCGGGTTTGTAACCCAGCTCTTCTTCAGCAATTTTCCAGCTAAAATCTTTAACAGTATCATCGTAAGAGCTGATGTTGTGCATAAAGTTAAACATTTCTTTACCTCCGGTATAGTTGTTAGGTCAAAATGAATCAAATCACTATACAAAAATACCTTAAGTGCTTACTCAAATGGTATGATTTAGGTCAGTTTTTGAAGAAAAAACATAGAATTGAGGTTACCTGGTGTGTGGGCATTTTAAATACTATACTGCCCCTTTGCAGGAGGTAACAAAGGGGCAGATGGATACTAAATTATTGCTTAATAACACCTTTAAATGAGGTTTCATGCTGCAAAGCTGCGTCATAAATAGCCGGATCATCTTTGTATTTTGCCTTTAGCATATCAAAAGCTTCCTGTCCGCGAGGATCTGCAAGGGCAATTATCAGCAGTATATTATTGAAAACACCCTGCACATCGTTTTCGTTCATAGATGCTTTGAATCTTTCGAATACCAGCGGGTAAGCGCTTTCACTCTTGCCGAGTGATGAAATTGTTTGGGCTGCAATTATTCGGTAATCCCAAACCGGCGGTGTAGGCAGTCTCCATCTTCTGAGCTTAAGATCAGCCAGCGAATTGTACGCAATATCATAAGCACGCGGGTCGCCAAGCTCTTTCAATCCGTTCAGTGCGCTCATCAAGCTCTGGCTTTTCATAGAGGGGCGCTTAACCAGATTTGCGAGAGCATCAAATGCTTTCGGACTTTTGGTCTTACCCAGCGCCGCGGCTGCGGAACCTACTACCCTATCGCTTTGATCATTAAGGAATGATATATACAGATCAGCATACTGCGGATATCTTGTCATTCCAAGAAATCTGATAGCCGCCGCCTGCAGCCATGACTTTTCATTCTTAATTAGTTTTAGTAGCATTTCCCTTGTTGGTTTATCAAGATCGATCGCTGCGGTTTCCCAAAATGGGGCGATCAGGCTCTGTAATTGATTCAGCGCATTGAACTTCATCCTCCAGTATGAATCGCTTAAACATATTTTTCTCAGTGCAGAGTATATTTTTTCTTTATCCTTATCAGTAGTCTTCTCATCACCGGCAATCTTTACAAGCTCGGAAATTGCCCGGCTTCTGCAAACTACATCTTTGCTTTCAACTGCCTGGCTCAACACCTCATTTAGTGATTTTGTAAACGTAAATTCTTTGATCCATGTACCTTCATAATCAAAATTGATATATTTTGGCTGTGCAGGCATTTCGAATGTAAGAATATTTGTTTCTTTAGGTTCGATGTTTATTGTTTTCACTTTCCCGTCAATCTCTATCTCCATTTTGCCTTTGAAATATTCAGCCTGGGGATATTCGTAAGCGGGATCAGGTTTTTGGGTCTGCTTCACGTTCAGTATTAGCCTGGATTCATCTTCATCGAATTTCTGAGTAACTTCAAAAACCGGGTGACCCATCTTATAAACCCACTGGTCAAAGAACCAATCCATGCTCTCCCCGGCTGCCTCGTTCACAGCTTTTTGGAAATCAGCGGTAGTCACCATTTTGCCACCGAACTCCCTGAGGTAATTCCGGATGGCAGCCTGAAATTTTTCATCGCCAAGCTGCTTTCTCAGCATATGCAGCACCATTGAGCCGCGAACGAAAGAATAATTATCCCTTGTCATAACATCGGGATCCTCAAAATTCTGTGTTACAATTGGCCTGCGGATTCCGGAATTCCAATCCGCCAGGTAAGTTGAGATCTCAAACGGGCGGTTCCATAAAAGAAATTCATCGTGGCCGTTTTTATACTCGCTGTACAGTCCGTCAAAATACCGGGCAAATGATTCATTCAGCCAGCTATGGCTCCAGTCAGAGGGCACAATATGGCTGCCGAACCACTGACCTGCCAATACGTGCGCTTCCTGGCCATCCCACAGGTAGAAAAAATCTGCATGAGTACCGAAATCATCTATCATATTTTCAGTAATTGTGGATACAGTTGAGTTTTCAATTCCGCCCGGCAGCTCCTGAACAAACACCTGCGAATATGAGGTGAATGGATATTTCACTCCAGTATATTCTGAAAAGAACCTAACCATATCAGGAAGCCTAACGACGCTCGCTTCGATATCAGCTCTTTCATCGGGATAACCATAATTATGCAGCTTAACATCTTCGTAGCTTTGTTCTATATCAATAAAATCACCCACTTCAATTGATGTGTAATAGTTGGGAAATGGCGCATCCATTTTCCAATGGAATGTTTTGGTGCCGTCGCTGTTATTTACGGATTCAACCAGAATACCATTTGATACAGCAATCAGCCCTTTATCGACTGTAGCTTTCACTTCACCTGTACGCAGGTAATTTGGCGCATCGATACAGGGAAACCAATAGCGGGCGGCTTCGGGTTCGCTCATTGACCAAATCTCGCGCGGCCGTAAAGGATCATTCGATGTTGGCTCTGAAAACCTTAACCCCTTGCCGTTGCTTCCCCACAAGTTATTCGGATCAGTTTTGTTTATCCAGTTTGTGCGGTAATCAACGACCACTGTAAGATCTTCGCCCGCTTCATAAACCCTGTTGAAATATATCTTCAGATTATCATTTGATTCGCCTCCTGAATAATCAAATTTAACGGCTTCACCTGTTGAAAGCCGGATCGAGTTAACAGTCATAAGTGCAGCATCAAGCGTGAAGTTATCCAAAGCAGTAACCGGCTGAACCGTAATTGATGCCGAACCGTACGCCTGTTTTTTCTGCCAATCGAACTTAAGATCAAGAGCAATGTGTTTTGTTGAAATTTTCATCTCCCGCCCGGGATAGAGCTTCGGCAATTTATTTATTTCCTGCTGCGAGTTAGTTGAATTTGCCATCATTAGAATTAATAGTATTAATAGAACCTTTTTAAAATTTGCCATTGTAATATTAGTTTGTTTGTAAGTTGTATTCCATGTAATCCGCAGTATCCAGCGCGGTTTCCCTGCTGAAAAGTGTTTCAATGATGTGGAATGAAAGGTCTATTCCTGCAGATATGCCGCCTGAAGTGTAAATTTTTTCATCCGATCTTGTAAAGCGTTTATCTTTTTGAGGTATAGCTGTAGGGTCAATTTGATACAAACTACCATAAACATCCATATGCGTGCAAAATGGCTTACCTGCCAGCAAACCAAGCTTTGCGAGTGCTAAAGCGGCGGAACAAATGCTGAGAGTCAGCCCGCAATTCTCGATCGTGTTTTTTATCCATTCCATAATCTCCGGATCATCCAAAACTCCCCTTATACCCCAGCCGCCGGAAATTATGAGTATATCGATTGGCGGATGGTTATGTACAGTATAATTGGCCTTTACCTGCAGCCCGTTAACAGCACTTATGATATTGTCATTTTTAGCCACACAAAATACATCGAATGGCTTTACATTATCAGGCAGCAAAGTCACCGAAAAAACTTCAAACGGACCTGCGAAATCCAGCACTTCCGCATTATCAAATACCAGTATTCCTACGTTCCTTTTCAAATTTTGTATCAGATTAATTTAAGTAATTCAGATACAAAATTATCCAAATCTCACCAGTTAGGTGGGACAAATTAGTGACAGATCAAGCCAAACGTATTTAATGATTTATGTTCTTTCGTAGGGTAAAATTTTGCTGCAATTCCATGCTGTTGGTGCCTCACTGTAGGTGCAGTTCTTCACCAACAGCATTGGAGAAAGGTAGTTTATTGAAACTTGAAATTCCACTCACATAGTTGTTGGTGATAACACCAACAACTGGGAAATGGAAATAACACCAATAACCGGGAAATGGGAAATAACACCAACAACCGGGATTTCAATTATTCGCGCGTTTTTCCTTAAAGCCTGCCATGCGGATAAGCATGAACATTTGTCCCCTGGTATGGGCTTCATGTTCGATCAAATGATACAATATCCATTTCGGAGAAAATTCCTTTGATTTCTCCTCCCCGTTTTGTGTCCACCGCATGAAGACGGGTTTTTCAAGGTCGCCATCAGTAATGGAATCAATATACTCCACGACCTTAGCCCTGCACTTTGCCAATGTATCGATATATTCTTCCGGCTCAATGGCTTCGGTTGGCGGATCGTAAGTATCACCGGCATCGAACCATTTATCAGCATACGAGCGGCGTTTCAGTTCCGTGTCGTTTTCGAGTCCGTTGAGCACACTGAGCCAAAACAAGTCAACTTCGGCAAGATGCATTAAATAAGCACCTATTGTGAATTCCCCCTTAACCGGCTCCGCAAATAATTGTTCTTTTGTTAATCCGCTCACACCTTTTAAGGTAATGCTGCGGATGTCATCAAGCATGTATTTTATAAGTTCTGTGTTGGTCATTTGCTATTTGTTATTATTAAAATCTATTTAGCCCACGACTTCAGTCGTGGGAATGATGATGAAATGATGAATAGAAACGTTTTAACGGTCTTATTTTCAAAGACATTTAACAGGAAGTATTAAGATCTTTCCTTTTCTTATTAAACAACCTATCAAGCATCTTCCTGATATCCGAGATTTCCGCCTTAGCGGGAATGGAACTAACAAGCATCCACACAGTGGATGCACTCCAAAGAAAGATTCTCGAATTCATGATATCCGAGATTTCCGCCTTAGCGGGAATGGAACTATCAAGCATCCACACATTG
>JACSRQ010000079.1 GCA_014879675.1 Ignavibacteria bacterium | reverse complement strand
TAACTAAAATTCCTTAGTTATGAAAAAAACATACTTATTTTCCTTTCTGATATTAATCACAGCAAGTAATATTCTTTCGCAGAGCGGTTGGTTCTGGCAAAATCCTTTGCCGCAGGGGAATCCAATAACTAAATGCAGTATTATTGATAACAATACAGTTGTGGCTGTTGGTGGAACTAACACTATAATTAAATCTACTGACGGAGGAAACAGTTGGCTGAATTATACTCAACAACTTCCTAATAATTGCAGTAATCAGTGTGTGTTTTTTCTCAATAATCAAACCGGTTGGATTGGTGGGCAAGATATTTCAGGACCCGGAAATTATCTAATTACCAAAGTTTTCAAAACTATAAACGGCGGTGAAAACTGGAATCAGGCTTCTTCTATCGATGCGTATTCAATTAGTAAGATACAGTTTCTAAATTCTCATACAGGGTACTTACTTGCCGGTTACCCTGATGGGGTTTTAATGAAATCAACTAACGGCGGCTTAAATTGGTTTCTGTCCGATTGCTTCTATGGGCCAAGCATCAAACAAGATTTCTCTTTCATTAATGAAAACACCGGTTGGCTGATCTATTCTGCGCCTACCACGTATCAGAATAATAACATCATATACAAGACATCAAACGGTGGAGTTAACTGGGTATCATATAATCCTGGATTTGTTAGACCAAACTTAACATCAATACATTTTTTGAATTCGTTAACGGGCTGGTTATCTGCTGATAGTAATCTTGTTTTTCGAAGCACTGATGGCGGAATTAGCTGGAGTGCTATTAGTACTGGTTCAGATTACAGCGTTATCCGTATCAAATTTACTGATGAGTTTAACGGAATAGGCTTAGGAAGAAAATCAAGTATTTACTCGGATTCTACTGCTGTTCTAAAGACAACAGACAGCGGATTGAACTGGAACATTTACCAGATGCCAAAAAGCGATCTGTGGAGTACAAGTTTTTTTAATACTAACGGATGGACTTTTCAAGGTAACAAAATATTAAAGAGTACTAATTCAGGAATGAATTGGTTTTATCAAAGTGATACGAATGGGTTTAACAGCATTAACGAGATATTTTTTATTGACTCCAGTTATGGCTGGGCTGTGAGCCCGGTTTTCCACTACTTAAAAACTACTGATGGCGGAGCACATTGGATTCAAACTCCGATCGATCTTAATAATGCAGTGTTTCATGATTATGTGAAAGTACAATTTATTAACCGGAATACAGGCTGGATATTAAATGGCGCTAGGGTTGCTAAAACTACTAATAGCGGATTGAATTGGTTCTTAATTTATGATACAATATCTTATGGCAGGATATTTAATGACATGCATTTCTTTGACGTGAATAACGCTATTGTTTCGTCAGGGAGTTTTCTATTGAGAACTTCAAACGGGGGAAATTCCTGGCATCGCCAATATATTGAACTTCAAGAAAGAAGCATAAAGAAGTTCAAGTTCATTAATAATTCTACCGGGTGGTTAACTGTGAATGCATCCTTTTCTTTACCTTCAGCAATTTATAAAACAACTAACTCGGGACAGAATTGGATATCGATTTTTACCACGGATAATGATATAAGTGATTTTCATTTCCTGGATAACAATAAGGGGTGGATAATTTCCCAGGAATGGAACATTACAAGCTTTGGTGTATTAAACTATACAAGCAATGGCGGAGAAACGTGGTCGCGGTTGATCCCAAATTCAAGTTATTACCCAGGTTTTAGTAAAATACATTTCAAAGATGACAATACAGGTTGGATCGTCGGGTATAGTCAATTATTCACCACTACTAACGGCGGCAATAGCTGGAGCGTTAACTCAATCATGTCTGATTGGATCAGTGACATATTCATGTTAAACGGCTCAACTGGTTGGATCACTTCGGGTAGCGGGAATATCCTGAAGACAACGAATTCCGGTGGGTTATTGGCAACTGTGAATGCAAATCAGGAAGCCCCTTATTCTTTCTCTCTCCATCAAAATTACCCCAACCCATTCAATCCCTCAACAAAAATACAGTTCCAAATTCCCCTCCTGAGAGGAGTGTCCGAAGGACGGGGTGTGTTCACTAAATTAATTATCTATGATATTTCCGGCCGTGAAATCACAACACTCGTAAACGAGCAATTGCAGCCCGGAAGTTATTTTGTTGATTGGGATGGTACGGGTTATGCAAGCGGCGTGTATTTCTACTCGCTGATAACGAATGAATTTACGGAAACAAAGAGAATGGTATTAATCAAGTGATGATTCATCCGATGACTCTAAGTCATCGGATGAATATACTTTTTTAAAATCTATCCGCCTATAAGATTCTTATACTCTTCAGGTGAAAGCAGGCTATCAAGATCACCCATATTGGAGATATCTATCTTAACCAGCCAGCCATTACCGTATGGATCCTGGTTAACACTTGCGGGATTCTCATTCACTGCTGCGTTAAACTCGGTTATTTTGCCTGAAATGGGGGCGTACATATCTGAAACTGTTTTTACAGCTTCAATTGTACCGAAGGTATCACCCATTGCTACATCACTGCCGACTGTTGTAACATCGATATAAATAATATCGCCAAGCTCGCCCTGTGCATAATCAGTTACTCCAACAGTGCCAATATTGCCTTCAACTTTTACCCACTCATGCTCTTTTGTGTACTTTAATCCTTCTGGAATATTCATTTTTATTAGATTTGATTATTGTAAATTGTTCTCTGATATTTTTTATTATTTCAATTGCTGCTAACTTTTTATTTGTTATTTGCTATTTGCTATTTGTTATTTGAAAATGCTATTTGATCCTCTTAACCACTACCACGGTTTTATCATCTGAATATTTGCCGCGGATGGCGAATTTCTGCACGTCTTCAATAATATGCGCGCAAATCTCTTTTGCGGAAAAATTCTTGCTGTTCAGTATAACTTCCTTCAACCGGTCTTCGCCGTAGAATTCAAACTTACCGTTTGCAGCCTCAACTATACCATCAGTGTAAAGTACCATCAGATCGTTTTTATCGAGGTAAAGTGAATCTGTGTTATAATCCTGGTCAGGTGCGGGACCCAATACCGGGCCGGTTGCATCCAGTACCTCCATGCTATTGGTAGCATAGTTCAAATGTATTGGTGGATTGTGTCCTGCGTTAACATACAGGCAAAGTCCTTTAAGATCATTGTAAAGCTCCATATAAAACAATGTCACAAAACGCTCATCGGGAAATACCCTGTGTACAAGGCTGTTGATCTTTTTCATAACAGAGGTCATCTTCAGCTCATTTTCAGTGCCCATCTTCAATGCGCCCGAAACATAAAGCGCCTGTGCCGCCGCCGAAAATCCTTTTGATGCCGCATCGCCTATTGCCACACCCAGCTTGTCTTTTTCGGTACCAAAGGTAAGGTAATCAAAAAAATCGCCCCCTACAATTTTATCTGGGATCGAAATACCAAAAATTTCGTAATTGGCGAAGCTGTATTCATGTTCAGGCAAAATGCTGCGCTGAATTTCTCGTGCCTTAACAAGGTCTTTTTCAATTGCGCGGGCTTTCTTTTCGATCCCGCGTGTGCGGAGCATGGAACTAACCGAAGTGCTGATGATATTCATGGTATTCATCAAGTTGATATTCATATCCCTTGAGTTGAATGCCATGATGTACTGGTAAAGATACTGTTCTTTACCCTCTTTATCTTTTATCTTGAATCGTTCACCGATGCCGGTTGCAGAATAAAGGTGAATGCCCAGATTGCTTAAATACTTATCAGTTTCTTTTGCCAGTATTGAACGGTTCTTGCCTACTTCGTAAAATATGGGGTAGTCGGCAAGTTTTAAAGCATAGCCTTTTCTGATCTTTTCTACTTCGCCATGCTGCTCCGCCATGATATAAGCCGCCTTTGAGTCATTCAGCTCCCAAAGCCTTCCGCCGGTGATCTCAATATTTTCGTGGTTGATAACTTCTTTGAGCACAAAGCTCAGAAGAAGTTTATCGCTCTCAAAATCAGGAAAATGCTTAAAAGCATTTTCGAGTGTTTTATATAATTTCCGTTGTTCCAAATTGTTTTATGTGCTTTTCCTGTGTTTTATGTATCCTTGATGAGTTTTTTCTCTTTATAAAGCTGCCCGGCCTCGGCGCCAATTACAAATGTAAGTGAAGAATAATACAGCCAGAATATGACTGCAACAATTGCTGCATATGCGCCGTAAACACGCTGGTAATTTGCAAATGATACAAGATATACAATAAATAAATATTTAAGGGCCTCGTAGAGCACAGAGGCAGTGATACTGGATATTAAAGCTACCTTCTGGCTCACAAATCCCTGCGGTACAAGTTTAAAGATTAAATAGAACATTATAAATGTAAATATGAGTCCAATAATATGGGTTAATAATGAACTGGTGAAGCCAAGCTTTAGGATTGTATCGCCAAAAAAGGACTTATCTATGGCTTCAAAGATGGAAAGTATGAATGTACTGGAAAACGACAGTACAAATACTGTGAGTATAAGGAAAACCATACCTATATCTCTTAACTTAGCCCATAAATAGAATGTATCGCTCCTGGTTTTGTATATCCTGTTCAGAACGTCGCGAAGTGTGCTGAACAGCCCGCTTGCAGTCCATAATATACCAATTGAACCAATAATAGCAGTTAAAGTTGAGTTGCTCGAAAGCTCGTCAATTGCCCCTAAGATAACATTAGATATCTTGGCCTGGAATTCGGGTGTGATCCCGACAATGTTCTTCAGAGCAGTATTCAGGTATTCCTGTGCGCCATCCCTGTTAAGATAAATTCCAAGCACAGAAAAAAGTATCAAAGTGATCGGGATGCTGCAGATCACGATATTAAATGCGATGCTGGCAGACATTATCCAGACATGGTCTTCATCAAACTTATCGTAGAACCCGAGTGCGTAATATTTCAGCTCGCGGTATATTTTGCGAAGACTCCACTTCCACTTTATCCGTGTTATTCTCTTCAAAAGAGCTTTCCCGCTGATCTTTCAACATTATCTACAAATACACCGCTGAATATAACATCACATACGGTTTGAATATGCTCGCTCATTAAAACATCTTCTTCAATATGCGTAACCTGTTTTCTCAGCTGCCTGTATGCCGATCCTGTACCCTTGCCGCAATTAAGCGGTTTAAGAAAATCTATGCCCTGTGCGGCACAAAGTATCTCGATCGCAAGTATCTTTTCGGTATTTACAAGGACTTCAAAACATTTTCTAGCCGCAATTGAGCCAAGCGAATTATGATCTTCCTGGTTTGCGCTTGTTGGTATCGAATCAACCGATGCAGGGTGGCATAGAACTTTATTTTCAGATACCAGCGAAGCTGCTGTATATTGCGCTATCATCAAGCCGGAATTCAGCCCGCCTTGAGAAGTTAAGAATCTAGGCAGCCCGCTAAGCGAACCATCAACAAGCCTTGCAGTTCTGCGTTCGCTGATATTTCCAAGCTCGCTTAATGCTATTTTCAGGAAATCCATTACAAGCGCAACGGGCTCGCCGTGAAAATTACCGCCTTCGATGTGTTCATTTGATTTTGCAAAGATGAGCGGATTATCAGTAGCGGAATTTACCTCAGTTAAAATAACTTTGTTAACATATTCGATCGTATCTTTTACCGCGCCATGTACCTGGGGCATGCAGCGGAGTGAGTACGCATCCTGCACTTTACCGCATCCAATATGCGATAGCCTTATTTCACTGTTCTTAAGCAGCCTTCTTAGATTAGCAGCAGTATTGATCTGTCCTTTGTGCGGCCTTACCTGCTGAAGCTTGTCGCTGAACGCAACGTCAGTCCCTTTCATCGCTTCGATACTTAATGCACCGGCAATATCAGCGAGTTTTGAAAGCCTACCAGCCCTGCCGAGAATTTCAACTGCGAATGCTGTCATCATCTGCGTGCCGTTGATGAGCGCAAGCCCTTCTTTCGCGCTTAGCCTGAATGGCTTGAGTCCGTTTTTTGCCAGTACTGCTTTTGATGGCTTTACTTCCGCACCGTCATAAGCGTATCCTTCGCCGATAAGAACTGATGCAAGGTGTGAAAGCGGGGCAAGATCACCTGAAGAGCCTACAGAACCCTGTGAAGGAATGTAGGCTGTGATCTTTTTATTGAATATCTTTACAAGCTGATCAACAAGCTCCAGCCTGACGCCGCTGAAACCTTTGACCAGGGAGTTAATCCTGAGCAGCAGCATCAGCCGAACGATATTCTTCGGTAATGGTTCTCCAACCCCTGCAGAATGCGATATTATCAGATTATGCTGCAGCCGTTCAACATCTTTCGGAGGTATCATTACATCTTTAAATTCACCGAATCCGGTTGTGACACCATATATAACCTCACCGCTTTTTATCCATTTTTCAACAACGCTGCGTGAAGTTTTGATTTTTTTGATTGCGGCAGGGGAGATACCTATTGATAGCCCCTTTTCAACAATTTCCCGTGCAGCAGAAATTGTCAGTTTTTCGCCGTCTAATAGCACTTTTTTCATATCAACAAATATAA
>JACSRQ010000120.1 GCA_014879675.1 Ignavibacteria bacterium | reverse complement strand
AGATGTGTATAAGAGACAGGTAGTATAAATATCATTCAAATACATTTCAAGCGGATCGCTGGTTTTTTCGCCAAGCTTAAATGCTGTTGTGGGTGTTGTGGGAGTAATTATAAAATCAACTTCACCGAATGCTTTTTTAAAATCCTCTTTTATCAGCCTGCGCACCTTTTGCCCTTTCAGGTAGTATGCATCATAGTATCCCGATGATAGCACGTAAGTTCCAAGCATTATTCTGCGTTTTACTTCGGTGCCGAATCCTTCGGTGCGTGAATTAACATACATATCCTCGAGTATCGCAGAATCCTTTGCGCGAACGCCGTAACGCGCTCCATCGAAGCGCGCAAGATTGCTTGATGCCTCAGCAGTTGTTAATATATAGTAGGTCTGCACTGAATAGTGCAGCATGGGCATATTGACCGGAACAACCTTACATCCTTTTTCGCGGAGGCGGTTTATTACTTTTTCGGTAATGGCTTTTACTTCATCATTGAGCCCTTCGCTATCAAGATCGTTTACAATTCCAATCGTAACATTTGCCGGGTCAAAATTTCTTACTGCATCGGTATAACTCCCCACGGTATGCTCTGAAGAAGTTGAATCTCTTTTATCCTTACCCGCCATTACTTCAAGCACAAGGGCTGCATCTTCGGCTGATCTGGCGAACGGGCCGATTGAATCAAACGATGATGCAAATGCGGTCAATCCATACCGCGAAATTCTGCCATAAGTGGGCTTAACTCCAACCACACCGCAAAAAGCCGCGGGCTGCCTTATCGAGCCGCCGGTATCGGTACCAAGTGCAACCATACACATATCGGCAGCAACGGCTGCAGAGCTTCCGCCGGAAGAACCGCCGGGTACCCTAGAGTTATCAAACGGATTCAGCACAGGTCCGTAAGCCGAGTTCTCGTTGGATGAACCCATTGCAAACTCATCGCAGTTGGTTTTACCGATAATTATCGCGTCTTCATTTTCAAGCCGCTCAATTGCAGTAGCAGTATATAACGCCTCGAAGTTCTCAAGTATTTTAGAACTGCAGGTGAGCCTTTTTCCTTTTATGGAAAGGACATCTTTTGCGGCAATTACCATTCCCGCAAGCCTGCCTGCTTTGCCGCTTTTCAGCTTAGCATCAGTCTCGGCTGCTTTTGCCAGAGCCTCGTCTTCAAAAACGGAAAGGAAAGCATTCAGGTGCTTTCCTTTATTAATATTGCCTATATAATATTTTACGATCTCAACACAGGTAACATTACCTGAATCAAGATCTGTTCTTAAAGCGGCATAATCATTGTACATGTTTTCCTAGCTTGGCTTTTTATCGTCTGTTGTAGCGTTAGTGATCTCGCCCTCAATATCTTTCGAAGCCTTTTTAAACTCCCTGATTCCCTTGCCAAGCCCTGACATGAGGTCGGGGATCTTTTTAGCTCCGAACAGAACTAAAATAACAATACAGATCAGGATTATTTCCTGGGGTCCTAAACCAAACATTATTTTACCACTCCCTGCCGCCCTGAAACATGCAGCATATTTATTTTATTATTTTTACTAATACTCTAATACCACAGTATAGCGTTATGACAACAACTGCGATAATTACCGCCATTTCGAGTGAAGAATACATAGTACCTCCTTTTTGAACTAAGAGTTCAGATATTCTGTAACACTTTCAAATATATATCTGCCCCTGCTGCCGCCAACTATATCTTCGCTGGCTCTTTCAGGATGCGGCATCATGCCAAGCACATTACCGGCCTTATTTGTGATACCGGCTATATTTTCTATCGAGCCGTTCGGGTTATCTTCATACCTGAAGAGAACCTGCCCGTTTTCGTTAAGCTCTTTTAATGTATTTTCTTCGCAGAAGTAATTTCCGTCACCGTGAGCTACGGGAACAACGAGCTTACTTACTGCTGAGGTGCCATCTTCACCATAAGCCTTTGTAAAGATGGTATTTTTGTTCTCTATATTCAATGTAACATTTCTGCATACAAATTTCAGGTCACTATTTCTGAGCAATACTCCCGGAAGCAGCCCCGATTCACACAATATCTGGAAACCGTTGCAAATACCGATTACTACGCCGCCTGAATTGGCAAACCTTACAACTTCCTTCATTATAGAGGAGAATCTTGCGATAGCACCGCAGCGCAGGTAATCGCCGTATGAAAATCCGCCCGGCAGTATTATGGCATTTCTATCGCCTATCGAGGAATTCTTGTGCCACAAAAATTCAGTATCCTGCCCAATCACATGTTTCAGAGTGTTATATGCGTCGTGGTCGCAGTTTGAGCCCGGAAAAACAACAACTCCGAATTTAGCTTTGCTCATATTATTTCCCGGCGCTTACGCTTTCTACTTCAAAAACATAATCTTCCATAACCTGGTTGGCAAGCAGCTTCCTGCATACCTCATCGGTCACAATGCGCGCTTCTTCATCAGAATTTGTATCTATCTTAAGCTCAACATACTTGCCAATCCTGGTATCCAGTATATTTTTGAATCCAAGGCTTTGAATTGAGTGCTCAACAGCCTTGCCCTGGGGATCGAGAATAGATTTGCGAAGCGTAATTTTTATCTTTGCAGAATACAATTTATTTTAACTTAAATGTATAAATATGATTGATCTTTATGTAAAATCTTCTCAGCAAAAATACCAGCATAAGCCCAAGCAGCAGCACAGAAACAATTGGCATAACGTTGAGGTTTGCCTGGACCAGCAGCTTTTTGTTAACATAGCCTGAGCTGAACTTTGACTTAACCTTTGCGAATACTACCCTCTCGTTAGCGGCAGATTCCCAGTTTTCCACGTAAACAAAATCGCCGCCCTTCACTTCTGCTTCAGACTCCGTATAGTTGTTCGGATCCTTAAGCAGCGAAATATACCCATACGGAGTAGCCCTCAGTATGGCTTTATCGTAAACAAAATTATTGTACACATCCAGAGCGCTATCGGCCATCTTGTACGAAATGGCCAGCAGTAAAACAATGCCGAGGGCTTTGAAAAAGATTTTCGGCAGTTTTTTCATTTTACATTCAGTTATTTCTGGCTAAGCTGCTGTTCTATTTTTGTTTTCTGATCCCTGTACAGCTTCCTATCGAATATCTTAAGCGCCTTATCAACTGATTCCATAGCTTTTGTATAATCCTTAAGGTTATATAAAAGCTTCGACTGTATATAATATGAGCTTGCTTCGTTCACTGAGCCGGCTACATATGGCAGCGCTTCATCTATGAATCCAAGCCCTTTTTTATAATCTTCGTCGCTTGTACCTTTATCGGCAAAGCCGGCGGCCTTCTGGTTAAGGAACTGGCCGTAACTTGACTTAACAGATTCTTCGCCGGAATATTTTGTGAGCGTTTCTTTGAACCATTTTTCCGCCGAAGGCAGATCGCTTAATTCGTAAAAATAGGCTTCCGAAACTGAAACATAAGCATCCTTAAGCTGGTCGCTGTTCGGATTTTCTGCAATAAATGATTCCAGCGCTTTCACTTTGGCTTCTTTTTCTTCGAATAGAATGAGCCTGAATTTCGCGTCATCGGTTTTACCGCCTGCGTTAGAACCATCCATCTCGATGATCTTATTCAGCAGTACTTTTGCCTTATCGCTTTCGCTGTACATTGAGTATTTATCGGCAAGCTTAAGGCTTGCATCGATGTTGGAGGGATTTTTTTCAACCTCGGCCTGCAGGTATGAATATGTATTGATGCCCTTGTTATAATCGGTCATCATTTCGAGGAAATCCTTTGCCGGTACGTAACCGTAAACGCGGTCAACTTCGTTGCCGTCGCCATCAAGGAAAAGGATAGAAGGAAATCCCTGGATCTTGTATTTCTTAGCAAAATCCACACCCTCACCCTTTTCAGCATCAATTTTGTAACTGATGAGGTTAGAATTTGCAAAATCGGATACTTCCTTTTTTGCGTAAACTTTATTATCCAGCTCTATGCACCATTTGCACCAGTCGGTCATAACATCCACCATTACCATCTTGTTTTCGGCCTTGGCCATTGCAAGAATTTCGGCAACTGTGCCTTTTTTAAAATCGATCTGTGAATAGCTGAGGCTTGATACTAAAAAGAGGGCAATCATTAAAGCTGCTTTTTTCATACCTTTTTCCCGAGTTTAGAGATTTCTTTGGTTAGTCCGCAATTTAAGAATTTAAGTTCAAATCTAATATGGTTATATTTATATATATTAATGAATAAATACATTAAAACGTTTCTTGGCATTATAATAGTCGCGATCCCGGTACTGATAATATTAGGGGTTGTGTTCAATAATCTCTCAAAACGCTCGTTTTACCCTGATTCAGGAGAAATTGCCGTTACCGGGCTGAAGCAACCCGTAAAGCTGTATTTTGATGATTACGGCGTTCCGCAGATATATGCCCAAAATGAGGAGGACGCATATTTCTCGCTGGGATATGTTCATGCGAGGGATAGGCTTTGGCAGATGGATCTAACCCGCAGGGTTGCCGAAGGCAGGCTTTCGGAAATTTTTGGCTCAACTGCAATTGAGTTTGATAAGCTGTTCAAAACGATCGGCATATACAGGTTTGCCTATACGTGGATAAACAGCCTGAGCCCAAAATCGAAGGAAGTGTTAACATCATACACTCTCGGCATAAATAGTTTTATTGAGTCACATTACAACAACCTGCCGGTAGAGTTTGACGCGCTGAATTACAAGCCTGAGCCATGGAAGCCTGAAAACACTCTCATGCTCGCAAGAATGATGGCATGGGACTTAAACATCGCATGGTACACCGATTACATCCTTGGCGAAGTACTCACAAAAGCAGGCATTGAAAAAACCGCGGCAATTTTTCCCGATACAAATATCACTATCTACGTAAAACCTGAGCCTGTGGAAAGTGATTCAACACAGCCAGAGGCTTTGAATATGGAAGGCGCAGATTATCTGAAGGAAGTTTCTGCACTGGGCAAGGGATTATTTGAAAAGAACGAAGGCTACAGGAAGTTCCTTGGCATCAACGTTTCGCACACGGGCAGCAATTCATGGGTTGTATCGGGCAGCAGGTCCATCTACGGAAAGCCGATACTTGCCAATGATCCGCATCTTGCCCTGCAAGCTCCTTCGCGGTGGTATGATGTTCGCTTAAAGGGCGGCGAGCTTGATCTTAGAGGAATGACCTTCCCCGGTATACCGGGTGTTGTGATAGGCAACAATAAATTCATAAGCTGGGGCTTAACCAATCTTATGAATGATGACAATGACTTTGTAATTCTGAATCTCGACTCAGCCGATAACAGCAAATACATATATGGAAAACAGGTGCTGGCGATTGATACCATCAAAGAAAAGATATATGTTAAGGATTCGATGGAAACCGATTTCGTGATACGCACAACAAAGATCGGCCCGGTTGTATCAGATCTCAAATTTCGCGGCTTCGCGGATATGGAAGAGAATCCCGAAGACCCGTATAAAGATAAGCTGATGACATTCCGCTGGACAGGTTTCGAACTGAGTGATGAGATAAATTGTTTCTACGGTATCAATCATGCAAAGAACTGGGATGAGTTTAGAAACGCACTAAAAGATTTTTCAGCACCCGCACAGAATTTCATATACTCCGATGTAAATGGTAACATCGGCTACCAGGCCGCAGGCAAAATACCCATCCGTAAAACCGCATCGGTAAACAATTATATCTTTCCCTCATCTGAAGAAGTCGAATGGACGGGGTTTGTTGATTTCGATAAAATGCCGCAGCTTTACAATCCTAAAGAAGGATACATTGTTACAGCCAATACCGATCCGTTTAGCTGGATGAAAGATGTGAAGGATAAGTTTTATATTTCGTACCTGTGGGAGCCCTCTTCCAGATTCGACCGTATCACAAAGTTCATCGATTCAAAAACATTGCTTGATCTCGATGATTACAGGCTGCTGCAAAACAGTACAGAGTCGCCCTTTGCGAAGTATATCACCAAAGATATTTATGCCGATTGCTACGAGAACTCTTCTCCCGGCAACAGCGATATAGTATGGGCAGTTGAGAGGCTTAGGTCGTGGAATGGTGATATGTCACCCAACGAACCAATAGGCTCGGTTTACAATACATACCTTGTTTTCCTCATCAAGAATATTTTCCGCGATGAGCTGGGCGAAAATGTATTTAATGATTTCCTTGCGATACAGAATATCCCCTACCGCTCGCTGGAAATAATAATGAAACAGAAGGACAACATCTGGTTCGATAATATTAATACACCGAAAATTGAAACACGCAGTGATATCGTGAAGGAAAGTATCGCGCAGGCTATTGAATTCCTCAGACAGAAATTCCCCAATAATGATATCAACACCTGGCACTGGGGCGAAATTCATACTGTTAAGTTCTTTCACCCTCTGGGAATAGTCGAAGCGCTGGATCACACATTTAATATCGGGCCGTTTGAGTGCGGCGGCGACCAAACCACGGTTAACAATACCGAATACAGATTTTCAGATGTAATAAAAGAAGGTAAATACCGCGTAGTAGTAGGCGCTTCAATGCGAATGATGATCAACATGGCAGATATTGAGCACCCACTCACAATTAATTCCACGGGACAATCCGGCCAGCCTGTTAATGATCATTACAGCGACCAGGCAAGGATGTGGCACTTTGGAGAATACAAAACCAATACAATGAGTGAAGTGGAAATGATAGATAAACGTTTCAGCCTTTTAAATCTGTTACCCCGATAAGAGTTGTCTGAATACAAAGGAAATATATTCTATCCGAAAAAGTCGCTGGGGCAGAACTACCTTAAGGATATTAATATCTGCAAGAATATTGTAAGCTCGTTTGATCCCCTGCCCGGAGATAATGTAATTGAAATTGGTCCGGGACAGGGTGCAATAACACGGTTCCTTCTTGAAACCGGCTGCACACTCACAGCCGTTGAGTTTGACAGGAATAACTCTGCAATATTAAAGAAAGAATTCCCCGAGCTTAATATAGTAACAGGTGACTTTCTGAAATATGACCTCGAAGCTGCTGCCTACGGAAAAAAGGTACTTAGGATAATCGGCAATATACCATACAATATAACCAGTCCGATAATTTTCAGGCTTATTGACTATCGCAGCGTAATTCTAAATGCCCAGCTTATGATACAGGAAGAAGTTGCACAAAGAATTTGCGCCGCGCCCGGTAACAAGGAGTATGGGATACCATCGGTGTTAACGCAGGCTTTTTGTGTGCCAAAGCTGCTGTTCAAAGTCTCAAATAGCTGCTTTTTTCCAAAGCCAAAGGTTGATTCACGGCTCATTCATTTCGATTTCACGAGGTCAATGGAAGCGAGCATCAAAGATACCGTGTTTTTCAGGAAGCTTGTTAAAGCGGCTTTCAGCCTGCGGAGGAAAACACTCAAGAACTCCCTGAAGAATTTTGAAGTTGATATAAGCAAAACCGGGATTGATCCGGGCCGCAGGGCAGAAACCCTTAGCGTACAGGAATTTATTGATATGAGCAACATTTTATGCTGAACAGGCTTAAAGAAAAAATATACAGTTCCGCAAACTTTACCAGGATCGCCGAATCTTCCGGAAGTGAGCTTTTTTATACCGGGCTTCGCGGCTCGCTGGTAAGCTTCCTTGTGAACTACCTTTCCGGCAGCCATAGGAAAATTGTTTACTGTTCAAATGACCACACAAAGCTTTTCAGGCTGAAGGATGATATTAACCTGCTTGCCGGCAGCGAAGCTGCCATGCTGTACATCTCACAATTTGATGAAGAGTTTGAAGCTGATATTTCGCCGCTCTCGCTGGCACTCAGGAAGATATCCGGCGAAGATGATTTTATACTTCTCACAACACCCGAAACACTCAACAAATCAATTCTATCCGAAGACTCATTCAGTAAAAATATACTCACGGTTAGCTCAGGAGCAGAGCTTGATTTTGAACAGTTCGTAACACGGCTTAACAGCTATGGCTTCACCCGCAAAAAAATGGTGGAGGAAGAAAACGACTTCGCGGTTCGCGGCGGCATTGTTGATATTTATCCCGAAAATTTAAGGCAGCCGGTCAGACTCGAGTTCTTCGGCAACACAATTGAATCGATACGCGAGTTTGATCTTGCGACACAGCGCTCGATAGCAAAAATTAATTCTGTAGAGATACTGCCTTCAGTTGAAGCGCTGGATGAAATGCAGAGTCCGCACGAAAAGCTCATAAGCTACCTTAAGCCCGATACTTTCATTCTGCTTGATGAGCCTGACCTCATCAAAAAAGATAATGAAGATATTTACTTTGCATCGGTAAAATACCGAAGGTCGTATATCTCCGGTTTCCCGCTCATTAAATCTGAAGCGATTCCCGAAGGGGATAAAGCCGGAATTACCGAAATTGTATTTGACGCCAAAACTCAGCCGGCATTTAATTCAAACACACGCCATTTCACTGATAATCTTAAGCAGTTAAGCCGCGAGGGTTACAGCATGTACATTTCATGCAGCGATGACTACCAGCTAAAAAGAATGAAGGAGCTGGTCGAAGAGCTTGATGAGGCCTCTGAGCTGGAAGGAATTAATTATCTTTCAGGCTCTATCCACGAGGGATTCATTCTGCCGGATGCTAAAACCGCCGTATATACCGAACACGAAGTGTTCAGCCGCTATTTCCGCCCCGCAAGGCGCAAACGCAAATTTGATGGCATCACTTTCAAAGAGCTAGGTACTGTTAACTACGGCGACTTCATGGTACATCAGAATTTTGGCGTGGGAAAATACGCGGGACTGAAAAAAATTGTTACCGGCGGCGTTGAACAGGAAGCCGTGAAGCTGCTATACAAAGATAATGACATGGTCTTTGTGAACCTGAACTCAATTCACCTTATTAAAAAATTCTCCGCGCAGGAAGGCGTTACACCGAAGCTCAATAAGCTAGGCGGTACCGAGTGGGAGCGGATAAAACAGAAAACCAAGAAGAAGATCCTGGAGATAGCGCAGGATCTTATTGAGCTTTATTCAAAACGCAAAGCGCAAAAGGGATTCCGTTTTTCGGCAGATTCAATTTGGCAGAAAGAGCTTGAAGCTAGCTTTATGTATGAAGATACCCCCGACCAGGCATCGGCTACCGAAGCTGTGAAGAGGGATATGGAAACCGAGCACCCAATGGACAGGCTGGTTTGCGGCGATGTAGGCTTCGGCAAAACAGAAGTTGCGGTTCGTGCAGCATTTAAAGCAGTGGTTGATAACAAGCAGGTTGCAGTGCTTGTACCAACAACAATTCTTGCCGAGCAGCATTACAATACTTTTAAAGACAGGCTTTCACCGTGGGCAACCGAGGTTGACCATCTTTCGCGTTTTAAGACGAAGAAAGAGCAGAAGGAAATCCTGACCAAGCTTGAAAATGGAAATATAAATATTATCATCGGCACACACCGGCTGCTATCGAAGGATGTGAAGTTTAAAGATCTTGGTTTATTGATAATTGATGAGGAGCAAAGATTCGGCGTTAAGGCGAAAGAAAAGCTGAAATTCATGCGGGAGAATGTTGATGTGCTCACACTTACCGCGACACCAATTCCCAGAACGCTGAATTTTTCACTGCTGGGCGCGAGGGATCTATCGATAATCAACACTCCCCCAAAGAACAGGCAGCCAATTCACACTGAGATAATCAACTTCGATAAGAAAGTTCTCGGTAATGCTATAATGCGGGAGCTGCAGCGCGGCGGGCAGGTATATTTTGTGAATGATAAAATATCAAAGCTGGATGAACTTGCCGAAATAATTGAAGAAATTACGCCATATGCAAAAGTCGCAGTTGCGCACGGACAGATGTCGCCCGCACAGCTTGAAAATGTGATGATGCGTTTCCTTGAAAAGAAAAGCAATGTGCTGCTGTGTACAAAAATTATCGAATCAGGGCTTGATATACCGAGCGTTAATACGATCATAATAAACCGCGCCGATAACTTTGGACTGGCAGAGCTTTACCAGCTTAGGGGCAGGGTTGGGAGAAGTAACCTGCGCTCGTTTGCATACCTGGTCACTCCCCCGCAAAGTGTGCTCACCCGCCAGGCTGTGAGAAGGCTTCATGCCCTTGAAGAATTCAGCGAACTTGGCTCGGGTATGAATCTTGCTTTGAAAGATCTCGAGATACGCGGAGCGGGAAACCTGCTTGGCAAAGAGCAAAGCGGATTCATCGGTGAAATAGGATTTGATATGTACATGCAGCTTCTTGATGAAGCGGTAAGCGAAATAAATACCGAAAATCTTCCGGTTGAAACAGTACACGAGCTTGCCAAACGCAGGCAGGCTAAACGCAATGAGGTTTTGGTTGAGTCTGATATCAGCATGTACATCCCGGAAGAATACATTGATGATGAGAACGCGCGGCTTGAGATCTACAAAAAGATGTCATCAGTTAACAGCACTGATGAGCTGAAGGAAATATCCGAAGAACTGGTTGATAGGTTTGGCAAGCAGCCGTCAGAGGTTGAATCGCTGGTGAAGCATATCGAGCTGAAGCTGCTGCTCTCGCAAAATGGATTTGAAAAGCTTTCAATTTCAGGTGATGTGGTTGAGCTGTTCTTCGATCTTGAAAACCAGGATATTTACACAAGCGGCTATTTTGAAAAGGTGATGAACCGGATAAGCCAGGACTTCAAAAACACTTCGAGGGTGAAGCAAACAAAAAAATCACTATCGATACAATTTCGCCTGCCAAAATATGAAAATTCCGATGAAAAGCTTGCTGAAATACTCAAATTCGTGCAGATTTTGGCAGGATTGAAGTATTAATATTGAATAAGTGCTTTAATTTTCATATGTTTTGAGTAAATAACCTTAATTTTCCGGAGGTCCTTTCATGAAAACAATAGTACTTTTTGCTTTACTGCTGTGCTTTTGCGAAGTATCAAATTCTCAATCATGGATTCAGAGCTACGCAGTCAATAATTCATCGTTTACTGATATTCATTTTTTAAACACAAATACGGGTTACTGCAGCAGCAGTTATTCCGGTGGGTTCATCGGATATGGAGGAGTAATCAAATCTACCGATGGCGGCAGTAACTGGGTTGGAGTCTATAATGGAGTACCTATACAATCTATATACTTCATTAACGATAATACTGGCTGGATAGCAGGTGGATATTGGGATGATATGGGAAGAAAAAGCAGAGAAATATTTAAGACAACAAATGGCGGGCAGAATTTCACAAGGCAATTCCTTGATTCACTATCGTATTTGTTCAAAGCCATTCAATTCATAAACCAGGATGTTGGTTTCGTGTTAACCCGTAACGGGATTTTATATACCTCCAACTCAGGAAACAACTGGATCACAAGGAATTTGCCGGCGGATAATTCCGGGGCAATGTTCTTTGTTAATCAATTCACCGGGTATGTATCAGGTTACTTAAGCGGTTCACAAACAAATCTGTACAAAACAACCAATGCAGGCTCGAACTGGACTACCGAAGCGCTTGATGGCACTGTTGCGGATATATTTTTCGCCAATGAAAGTACGGGCTGGGTAATATCGAATGCAGGAAAGATTTACAAAACCACAGACGGATGGAATTCGCGTACAAGCATGGACCTCAGCTTATCAAACATTTCGAGTATCTTTTTTTACGGAGCATCTACCGGCTGGATTTGCGGCGGAAACGGACAGATGTATTACACAAATAACGGCGGAGCAAACTGGACTCTCCAGAATACCGGAACAAGTTCAGGATTGCATCACTTATTCTTCACAGATTCCAACACGGGTTGGGTGTTAGGCGGGCAGTATGTAAGTCCTGTTTTGATCATTGCAAGCATTCACAAAACCACAAACGGCGGTATCTCAGCTATAAATAGTATATCATCTGAAGTTCCGGCGGGATATTCACTCAGCCAAAACTATCCTAATCCATTCAATCCTTCCACGAATTTCGAGTTTCGGATCGCGGATTTCGGATTTGTTAATTTAACAATTTATGATGCTATGGGCAGAATTGTAAAAACCCTGCAAAATGGCAATATGAAACCGGGTGTTTACCAGGCTCAATGGAACGCAGCCGAATATCCAAGCGGCGTATATTTTTACAGGCTATCGGCAGAAGGCTTCACAGATACCAGAAAAATGATCTTAACTAAATAAATAATAATGAAGAAATTTATACTTCTGTTTGTATTTTGCAGCTTTGCTGCGGGAATCTCGTTCTCCCAGGTATCTATTGTATGGGAAAAAAGATATAACGGCACCGGAAATAATTACGATGAAGCTACATCGCTCTTCGTCGATGGCAGCGGGAATGTTTACGTTGCAGGCGGCAGCACCGGAAGCGGCTCGGGCAAGGATTATACTGTTGTGAAGTATGATGCAGCCGGCACTGTTTTGTGGAGTGGCCGCTACAACGGTCCGGGTAACCTTGATGACGATGCATACCTAGTGAAGGTTGATAACTCCGGGAATGTTTACGTTAGCGGCGCAAGTACAGGCACGGCAACCGGACTTGATTATTGCGTAGTGAAATACAATTCCGCAGGCGTGCAGCAATGGGCGGCAAGATATAACGGTCCCGGCAGCGGAACAGATGAAGTTTACTCGCTTCAGGTTGATAACACAGGCAATGTATATATAACCGGCTACAGCAACGGCGGCGCATCTGGCGACGACGTTTGCACGATCAAGTATAACTCCGCAGGCGCAGAACAATGGGTTAAAAGATACAACGGCACGGCAAATAATGATGATTACGGTAATTCAATTTCCATCGATAACTCCGGCAACTCATACGTAACATGCGCTGTGACAAACGCAGGCACCGATCTGGATTACATGACAATGAAGCTGGACGCATCAGGTAACACAGTATGGAGCACATTCTACAATGGCTCGGGCAATGCAGCCGATTTCCCTTCGAGCAATGCAATTGACGCCGCGGGAAATATTTATGTAACAGGTTATATCACCGGCAGCGGCACTGAAAGCGATTACTGCACTATTAAATACAATAACAGCGGCGTGCAGCAATGGGCTGCGATCTATGACGGTCCCGAAGGATGGGATGAAGCATGGAACGTGATACTGGATAACGCAGGCAATGTATATGTTACAGGCAACAGCGCAGGCACAGGTACCGGAGATGACTATTGCACCATAAAGTATAACAACAGCGGCGCCGAACAGTGGGTGGCACGTTATACAGGCCCGGGCACAAGCAATGACTACTGCAACTGGGTAATGGCAGATCCGACCGGTAATGTATATGTGACGGGTATTGTTGGCGATGGCACGGGGAATCCGCAGAACATAGTTACAGTTGGTTATGACCCCGCCGGTGTTCAGAAATGGGTGTTAACTTACAATGGCACGGGAAATGAATTCGATAGCGGCAATGCTCTATGGGTTGATGGAGCAGGCAATGTTTATGTAACCGGCGGCAGTGATAACGTGAATAACACAGATTTTATCACACTGAAATACAGCTCAACTATCGGCATACAGCAGGTAAGCACCGAGCTGCCTTCAGAGTTTTCGCTAGAGCAGAATTACCCCAATCCGTTTAATCCCGCAACTAATATCAGGTTTAGCATACCGCAAGAATTTTCGAACGCGAACGTTAAACTCGCAGTTTATGATATCACCGGCAAGATGGTGAAGGAATTACTGAATGAACCGCTTTCAGCCGGGGTGTATGAGTACGGCTTTGATGCAGCGAATCTGCCCAGCGGCACATATTTTTACAGACTTGATGCAGGCAGTTATTCAGAAACCAAAAAGATGATACTTGTAAAATAAAATTTAAAACATTTACATTTAGAAAAACTCCTTTAGACTATGAAGAAGATATCCTTAGTTGTTCTTTTTGTTTTAACGCATATTTCCTTTTCGCAGTATGTACCTGAATGGGTGCAGCTGCATACGCAGACCAACCTTACGATGACCGAACATTGTCAGATGGACGCCTCGGGTAATATAGTTGTAGCTTCAAATCTGCCAAATGGCGGGAATAATGACGTTGTGGTCACCAAGTACAGCTCACAGGGTGCATTATTGTGGACAAGATTATTCACGACTTCAGGGACTGAAGACAATGACTATATTAAAAAGCTCCTGATTGATCCTTCTGGAAATATCATAATAACGGGTAATTCAGCTGCGGAGGGTTACTTTTACGGCAGGATCTTCATAGCAAAATATAATCCCAATGGTGATCTGGTTAACTCAATATCTTATGAAAGGGCGGGAGTAGAAATTTCTGCTTTGATGGATGCTGCAATTGACCCCTCGGGAAATATCATTACATGCGGCGCAGTATCTGACCTGCTTAACGTTGATTCTGTGTTAATTTCCAAGCATAATCCTGCATTAAATTTGCTGTGGGAGAAGACAAGAAGAGATACAAACGACATGAATAACTGCGCATATTCTGTGAACGTTGATCCTTCCGGAAATTCATACATAACAGGAGCCAGCGGTTACAGAATGTTTGCCGCGAAATATGATGCTTCGGGCAGTAACTTGTGGTTCAGATCCAGAACTGTTCTGAGCTTCTATTATTTTTTCACTGTTCGCCCGAAAAGCTTTCTTGATAACAACCAAAATCTGTATGTAACAGAGGCAACTCTTGCTGTTCAGAATAATGACAGCACAAAAACACTCATGGTGAAATATAATTCATCCGGAGCGGTTGTATGGGAATCAATTAACAACATATACAACCAGGGATATGAAAAGCCAATCCAATTGAGTTCAGACGGCACTTCAGTTTTTTTGGATGTATTGCTGTATGATGCTCATACAATAGTGAAGCTAGATCAAAACGGGCAATTACAATGGACCAAAGCTATTAATCATCCAGTACATTCGATGAAACCCGACGGGTTGGGAAATATTAGTGTTGTTGGCTATAAAAATACTTATAACCGGATTGAAGCATCACTAGACAGGATCAATGCAGCAGGTGTTATGGATATGCAGTACTCCTACACTTACAACGGCACTGGTGTTGATCAGGCTATGAACATATTTTACCCGGCCGATCAGAAACCGGTTATTGCGGGAATGCACAATTCATCGGTTATGCTTTTGAAGCTTGCGCCATCGGTTCAGAATCAATACACCGCTTCAAGAACCGGTTTATCAAAATCAATTTCAGACCTGCAATATACATACGATACAATTTCAATTCCCTCGCTGCAGCTTCCGCCGCTTTCGCAGGTTAAAAATGTTTATATCAATATTGATTCACTGATACATACCGCGATCGGTGACCTGCATGTAATGCTTGTACATAATGGAGTTACCGATACACTCCTGTATCAGCGCGGCGGCACATTTGATAATATGATCGGCACAAAATTTGCGGATAGCTGTGCTGTTTCTATTTGCGGCTCAGGGATCCCGCCTTATACCGGCTATTATAAGCCTTGCTGGCTGCTTTCGCAGTTCAATAACATCAGTGCAGCGGGGCCGTGGATTCTGAAGATATTCGACAGACGTTCCCCCGATACCGGGGTATTGAAAGCATGGTCACTATCTGTAGTTTATGAAACTCCGATTGGATTGAGCCAGGTATCAACGGAAATACCCGAAAGATTTTCGCTTTCGCAGAACTATCCGAATCCGTTTAATCCTGTAACTAAGATAAGGTTCAGCATTCCTAGCGCTGCGGATGTGAAGCTGCAGATATTCGATATTCTTGGTAAAGAAGTTAAGGTGCTCGTGAATGATGCTTTCACACCGGGAGTTCATGAAGCTGATTTTGATGCATCAACTTTGCCGAGCGGTGTATATTTTTATAAGCTCACATCAGGTTCTTTTTCTGAATCAAAAAAAATGGTTTTGATAAAATAACTCTCCATTATAACTCATGAAAAAAATTCTATTTCTTCTTATAGTTTCGGCAGCCAGTGTATATTCTCAATTGGCACCGGAGTGGGTCAACACTTACGGCCTGAATACGCATGTCATAAAAATTTTGAGAGATAACAACAATGATTTTATTTACCTTTCCAGATCTTTAGCAGATTCAATGCAAGGCACAACTTCATTTTTTGAAGTCAATAAAATCAACGCAGCAGGAACACTCTTGTGGAACGTAGGATACACCGGTTTTGGTCCTGATAGCGGTGATAGTCCACGCACAATGTGTATAGATAACCAGAATAACATCTATGTGCTTGAAGGAAAACGCAGCCTTTATACCAATACAGATTTTGGAGTGATAAAATACAGTCCGAATGGTGACTTTTTATGGGAGTATTTTTACACATCACCGGGAGGTTACAATTCGTACGATGACCCGCATGCAATAACTGTTGATAATTCAGGGAACTGTTACGTAACCGGCAGTTCGGTGTACAACATGTACAGAGATTCTATCCTCACTATCAAGCTGAACTCTTCCGGTACACTACAATGGAAACGAACTTACGCCCGCAAAAGCTATACATACCTTACTACCGGTGAATGCCTGTATGCTGATAACCAGTCAAACATCTATGTTGGCGGAACGGTAAATGACTCCGCGAACGGCTTTCTGAATGCAGTACTCTTAAAATACAGCCCATCAGGTGACCTGTTATGGACAGCCGGTTACAACGGAACTCCGGGAAATATGGATATATATTATGATATCAAACCTGCACCGGACGGGAACCTGGTTTTATGCGGTGCCGCAGATGCATGGTACAACGCCGATACTTCTTCAATGCTGCTGCAGAAGATCACTACAGGTGGTAATACTCTGTGGACTCAAGTTCTCAATACTATGAATCCGGGCGGGGAAGACGGCTGCAAACTGCTGATTGATAACAGCAACAATATTTTTGTTTTGGGCCGTTCAAATTATGAATATTATAACCAAAACTATGCATCCGCAATATTTCTGCTGAAATATAACTCTGCAGGCAACTTATTGTGGGATAAAAGACATGGCGATTATTACTCAGCAAGATCTTTTGCATTCGAAATGGTTTTTGATAATAACAACGATATAATGATCAGCGGCTACCAGCAAAAATACGGCAGAACAAACTTGATGATACTTAAATATGGCGGAGTTTCAGGAAACAATATTTGGACATATTTGTACAACCGCACAGGTTCATCTCTTGATATATCATATTTGACTTCACAATTACCTGATGGCAGAATTATAACAACAGGAACTTCAGGCGGGTTGCCGGTAATGATGAAAATGCAGCCAACTAACGCTTTTACACAGACATTCAGGAGAACGAACCTTTATAAACCGATCCTGGATTCGCAGCTTACATACGATACAATTTTGTTCAATACCGATATCTTACCTCCTGAAGCATATTTGCATTTTATAAGTATAAAAATTGATACTTTGCTGCATACAGCAGCCGGTGATCTGGAAATTTCGTTGATCAACAGCGGAAAAACAGATACCATCTTTTTCAGGAGAGGTGCCAACTTAGATAACCTAATAGGAACAAATATTTGTGATACTTCAACACAAAGCATATGTAATTACGGGCTTCCTCCATTTACAGGTTATTTTGCACCATGCAAACCCATTAGCGGCCGATATTTGCTCCCCGGTTCGGGTCCGTGGATACTACGCATTTACGACAGGAAAGCTCCTGAAACAGGAGTATTGAAAGCATGGTCATTAACCCTGAGTTATGAATCCCTTATCGGCTTGTTGCAGGTATCAACGGAAATTCCTGAAAGGTTTTCGCTTTCGCAGAACTATCCGAATCCGTTTAATCCTGTAACCAGGATAAGATTCAGCATTTCCAATGCCGCTGATGTGAAACTGCAAATATTCGATATTCTTGGCAAAGAAGTTAAGGTGCTGGTGAACGATTCATTCACACCGGGAGTTTATGAAGCTGATTTTGATGCATCAACTTTGCCCAGCGGTGTTTATTTTTATAAGCTTACATCAGGTACTTTTTCTGAATCAAAAAAAATGGTATTATTGAAGTAATTAACTTTTTGTAAATGAAACCAACATCCATCCTGAAGGCGGCGGCTATGCTGCTGCTTTGTACTATATCCATAAGCTCGCAGTGGTTCCAGCAGGTAAGCGGAACTACTGTTAATCTGCACTCCATAAACTCACACCACGGGAACGAAAATTTCGCATGGGCATGCGGCGATAACGGCGTTATTTTGCACACCACCAATGGGGGCACTAACTGGGTGCAGCAGGTATCGGGTACAACCAATGACCTGTACAGTATTTGTTTCATGGAATCTTCAAGCGCTCCGATAATGGCAGTTGGCGAGGGCGGCATTATACTTCGTACATCAAATTTCGGAACCAACTGGGTTTCCATAAACTCACCCACAACCCGGACTTTAAGGGATATCAGCGATTTCAATTTCATTGCAGTTGGCGATAGCGGTACCATCATAAAAAGCTCTAACTTCGGCGTAGACTGGGTACAACTGCCGAGTCCAACCACCGTTAGGCTGAACGCAGTATCAGCGATATTTTCAAATTACATTGTTGGCAATAACGGAACGCTGCTCAAAGGTTTTTCCTCCGGCACTAACTGGGTATTGGCTTCGAGCGGTTCAACCGCTGACTTGAACGCAGTACCGCTTTTTGGCAGCGCGGATATCACTGTTGGAAGCAGCGGGCTGATATTGAGGAGCACAAATTCAGGGTCAAACTGGTTCACGCAGGTTAGCAATACTGCGGTCATACTAAGATCTGTTGAATACTCAGTAAACAATACATCCCGTATCTACATCTGCGGTGATGGAGCTACTATACTTAAATCCACAAATAGCGGTACGTCCTATGGTTTTCAAACAACGCCGGTAAATGTTGACCTTAACTCGATCTTTTTTTACCTGGGTGATGACAGAGGGTTTTGCTGCGGCAACGGAGGGACTATTCTAAAGACTACCAACGGCGGCGGCGCGATAATTACTGCTGTTAGTCAAAACAGCAATGTTATGCCGGGCAATTTCTCGCTTGAACAGAACTATCCAAATCCGTTTAATCCAACAACCCGTATAAATTTCAGCGTTCCCAAAAACAGCAGCACGTTGAGTCTGAAAGTGTATGATGTATCCGGCAGAATTGTGCAGGTATTACATGAGGGCACAATGAACGCTGGCAATTATTCCGTTGATCTCGAAGCCGGCAATCTGGCAGGTGGTGTGTATTTTATCCGTCTTGCTTCAGGAAATACAAACCTCACAAGAAAAATTATACTTCTGAAGTAAAGTCTGCTCAGAAGAAGTGCCGGCAATTACCGGGATATAGAGAGAGCCTCAAAAGATGAAGTTCAAACCCGGCAATTCATCCGGCACAATGGATGAATGCTTGAACGGCATGATATTAAAAGCCGGCAATGTTCCTGAATCGCGCCCGGATGCATCCGAAGTTGATCATGACCCCCGTAGAAATGATTGCCGGCTACTTGCCCCTTTTGAACTTCTATTTAACTAAAACCATCTTCTTTGTATCTATCCTGTTGTTATCCACAAATAGTGAATAGAAGTAAATACCTGAAGAAAGCTCAGAGCCGTCAAAATCATATGTGATCGTGCCGCTTCTGAAACCCAAACCGTTTATCAGTGTTTTCACTTCCTGCCCGGTTACATCAAACACTTTCAGTGTAACATTTCCATCCGTTGGCAAAGTGAATTTGATCTTTGTAACGGGGTTGAACGGATTCGGATAGTTCTGTGAGAGCCTGTATTCTGAAGGCACTTCGTTGTTCCATGTGATGGTACCGGTCAGAGTTTTAACATATTTATATATTTCCCCGCCAAAAGTATTTCCGCATACTGCAAAGGCAGTATCTGTGTGAACCATATCAATTCCCATGGTTGTATATCCGCCTGTTTGGGTAATCTCCCATGTTGTTCCGCGGTTGAGCGTTTTGCCTACTGTACCAAAAATTCCGGCAACCATACCTGTATTTGCATTGATCCAGTCTGTGCAGAACAATGTTCCTATTCCTGTAAGCGGAAAGTTAAGGTTAACCCAGTTTGCGCCGCCATCTGTGGTTCCGAAGATCTGTGCATTTGTGTTTGAAACAAATACAGTATTTGCGTCAACTACAGAAAGTCCGTTATATGTTGAAGATGTATTTATACCGTTTGTAACGTAGAACCAGTTAGCGCCGCCGTTCGTAGTTTTTTGTACCTGGCTGGCGCCGCATGTATAACCTGTATTCGCGTCAAGAAATTCAATTCTTACTCCTACAGGACCTGAATAATTTTGAGTTTGTTCCGTCCAGTTTACGCCGCCATCAGTTGTCTTCCAGATCTTTGTATTTCCGCCAATTCCTGCAACTCCGCCGGTTATCCATCCCGTATTATCATCTACAAAATCAACGCCATTGCAGAAATACGGTGTCAGTGTGGAGTTGTGGCTTCTGGAAGTATCCCATGAAACTCCGCCATTTGTTGTTTTCCAGAAAATGCCAAACCTGCCAACAACATAACCTGTGGTTGAATTCCTCATGTTTAGATCGCTCAATACTTGGTCAGGAACTGCGCCTGAGCCCTTATCCCAAGTAAAACCTCCGTTGGTTGAATAAACGCATGCATCATTACCGCCGGTGTTAGAGCCTATTGCAATTACCCTACCGTTTCCTGAAGCAGCATAAACATCAACCATATTGGCAACGGTAGCATGAGCTGAAGATGTCATCCAATTTGCTCCTGCGTTAGTTGACTTATTCATAAGTCCGTATGTACCTGCCACAAGAATTGTTGATCCAACAATATCCATTGAGTAAATATTGAATGTTGAATATTGCCCAGAAACAGTATATGGAATTGTATTCCAAGTCGTTCCATTATCAGTTGTGCTGTATATGTTTGCCTGGTCAAATCCGCCCACGTATATTGTTGAGCCTGATACCAGAATTCTTTGCATTGTACTGGTTGTAGGCGGATTAGTACCTTGCCAGTTTGCACCCCCGTTTGTAGTGAACCTGAAACACCCGGATGAACCGCATAAATAACCTGTAGTTGCATTTATCCATTTTGAATCATACAGCGTATTTGTAGTCCCAACATTTGAGGTTGTCCAGTTAATACCGGCATTGGTGGTGAAGTACGTGTTACCTGAAGTTGATGTAACAATTATGTTATTGGTATCAGGCGCATGAATTGAATAAAGTGTAGAGGTTGCTGTAAAAGGAACGGGCGACCAGCTCGATCCGCCGTTAGTGGTTTTCTGTATCTTAAAAGTACTTGTTGCGCAAAAATATCCGGTCTGTGCATTTATAAAATGAAAATCATAAATTGAGCCTGTGCTTGTTCCTATCTGAACTGTATCAAAAGTTATACCGCCATTGCTAGTGCGGACTATCCCTCTTGCAGACTGGCAGCCAAGGATAAAATTGTTAGCATCAAAAAACCATGCACTCAGCAGGTTTGTGTAGATACCTGCCCCGGGGTACAGCGAGCTTTGATAACCAATTGAAAATGCTGTCCAGTTAACTCCGGCATTTGAAGTTTTGACCATTACGCCGTAATCACACATCAGATACCAATTATTGGCATCAACCATTTTCATGTTTTGTACAATTCCTCCCTGTGGTTTAGGATTTGACCATTGCCAGCCGCCGGATTGTGAGTACAGATTAACAACAGTAAGTAAAAATATTAAGAGAAATGTGAGTTTTTTCATTTCTTAGCTCCCTCTATTGGATTTTTTGGAATTCTATTACATAAAAATATTCTAACTAACTTCACATTGCAAAGAGAATATTTACATTTATTACCCAAGCAACAGCAATATTTTAATCAATTGCCTGTTTTAATCGTTATTTTTCAGCTATTTTATTACCCAATACAATGATCAAAATAAAATTCATACAATTTTATTCAGGGCTGAATAGAAAAGAAAAGAAAGAATTCAGGAGTTTTATTTCTTCCGGTTACTATAATAAGGGAAGAGACTTCAGCCCAATTCTGCTGGAGATCGAAAAGAGTTTGCCCTTGGCAAAAAGCGCCGCTGAAATGATCGGGCTGTTATCCCGGAGTTTGAAATACACAAGCCGGAGCGTCTGGAACAGGCTGCATGAATTGAAGTCACTTGCGGAACGTTATATTGTTGATAAAGAAGTAAGCAGGAATGAACTTCTGCACAGTAACCTCGTTTCCACTTATTATATCAACCGATCCGAATACGGGCTCTTCACACAAAAAGTGAACTTTGCACAAAAGAAATTCAAAACAACCAAAAAGGGACCCGATACAAATTATTATTATTACCAGCTAATCCAGCAGCTTGGGAATTCTTATATATACCAGAGTAAAACAGAACCATTTATCAGAAATCTTACCGAACAGGTCGTGTATCACAGCGCAAGCTATATTATTAACCATTATCTTCATTTGATAGAACTGCTCCAGCAGGGCAACCTGAACGCAAGAGACCTTGCTGAAAAGGGACTGAATTTTTTGAACGATACCAATACCGAAACCTTTCTAAAAACCTTAAAAGAAAATTATCACGAGTTGTACTGCCAGGTTTCATTCCACTACAACATTTACAAGGCATTCCTGATCAAAGATGATGTTTCTTACTTTCATAATTCCCTGAAATTTTTCGAACTGGTCTCGGGTTCCGCAAACGATACTTACCGCTCAGTGTTTTACCAGTTACTGATAAACTATTGCATCGAAAGAACCAATAAAAACGAACCCGAGTATTACAAAGAGCTGTTCAGGCTTTACAATAAAAAACTGAATGAAGGTTTAATCCAGGATCTGCAGGTCGGGAATTTTCCAATCAATAATTTCAGAGATTACATATTTGTTGCCCTCCAGCTTGGCGAAATGGAGTGGATAAAATGGTTTATCCGAAAGTATTCTGACTATCTGCCTCAAAATGTGAGAGAAGATGAGATCAATCTTTCTTACGGCATTCTTCACTACAATGAAGGAAAGTATGAGGATGCCATAATATCGCTAAACAAAGTAGCCGGTGAGAATTATATACATTACATGGATGGCAAATACTATAAAATGAGGCTGTTTTATGAGACAAAAAGATATGAAGAAGCCATACTTGAAATAGACAATTACAAACATTATCTGAGGCAGCACAAAGAGATCCCAGAAACATTCGCCAAACCATACAAACAGTTTATAAAAGACTATTTATCACTCATGAACATCCTGCTTAAAGGCAGCAAGGATGACGCCGAAATTTTTGCTTCCGGGCTGAGATCAAAAGCCCAGACCCCGCGAAAGAGATGGATACTCAAGAAAGCCGAAGAATTGGCAAAAGAGCATTAATTTGGGGAACTTTATGAACATGTCAATCAGTTATTTTCTGTAACATACTCCAAACACATACTAATAGATGAAAAGAATACTTACTGTATTTTTGCTGATTTTCGGTATTTCTGTTTCAAATGCTCAAAGTAACGGTACCCTTTCGGGAATTGTGCTTGATAAAAGCACACAAAGCCTGCTAAAAGATATCAATGTTAAGATCATCGGAACCGAGCTCACTGCCCGGACGAAAGAAGACGGGAGCTTCCGTATCCCGGCAGTACCATTTGGCACCTACCAGGTAGAATTCTCCAGCGTATCATACCAGACTTTTGTGCAGACCGATGTTGTGATCTCATCGGGAATTGAGCGCGAGCTTGTTGTTGAGCTGCAGGGCGTTTCAACCGATGAAGTCGTGGTTGAAGACATGCGCTTCCGTAAACCGCTTGATGTGACCACATCATATAAATCACTTACGTTTGAAGAGATACGCAGGTATCCCGGCGGACTCGAAGATATCGGCAGGGTGATACAATCGCTTCCAGGAATATCGCTCACTTCCGATGGCAGGAATGACCTGCTTGTAAGGGGCGGCTCACCTTCTGAAAATTTGTTTGTTGTGGATGGCTTCGAGGTTAACAACATTAACCATTTCGGTTCACAGGGCGCAACCGGCGGACCGGTCAGTATCCTGAACCTCGATTTTGTACGCGAGGTGAACTTTCTCACCGGCGGCTTCAGCGCTAAATATGGCGATAAGCTTTCCTCAGTGATTGAAATAGTACAGAGAACCGGAAGCTCCGATAAATTCTTCGGAAAAATAAATCTGAGTGGAACAGGGTTCGGCGCGAACTTTGAAGGCCCTATATCAAAAAAGCAGAAATCAAGCTGGCTTATCTCCGCCCGGAGAAGCTACCTCGATCTTATTTTTAACGCAGCGGGATTTTCTTTTGTGCCCGAGTATACTGATTTCCAGGCCAAAGTAGATTACAAGCTGAACAACAGCAATTCCATCGAGTTCAATTCATTCGGCGCGCTGGATAGGGTTAGATTCAATAATGATACAGAAGAGAAAAAACAGAACAACACTGATATCCTCACCAACAACCAAAAAAGCTATTCGGCTGGCATCGGCTGGAAAACACTTCTGAATAAAAGCTCGTTCCTTGTAACAAATGTAGCACGCAATTACTCCAATTTTTTCTTCTCGCAAAGAGATAGTAATTTTATTGAGACATTCAAGAATGAATCAATAGAATCTGATGTACAGCTTAAGCTTGATTACAGCAATAAGCTTTCACCGAATACATATATTTCTATTGGAACAGCCGCAAAGACAATTAAGCTGGATTACGATATCAACAAGATGACCGACACAACAAGTTACATCGATCCGGAAACAGGAAATTACTTCGTTATACCGGCGGTAACTATTCTTGAAAACAAACGGACATTCAAAGGGTTTGCTTATGCCGAAGTAGTACAGAATCTGTTCAGCAGGCTGAAGCTCACTGCCGGAGTAAGATACGATTACTTTGATCTGATCGATAAAAAAAGTTATGTATCACCCAGAACAAGCTTATCAATTGCTATAACACCGGTATTCAGTGTGAATCTTGCTTACGGTATCTTTTATCAATCGCCGCAGTATATTTGGATAGCGGGAAATCCACAGAACAGCAGCCTGAAAGATATCAGGGCAGATCATTACATTGCCGGCATTGAATACTATCTTGATGAAAGCACAAGGCTTACAGTTGAAGGATATTACAAAGATTACCGCAATTACCCGGTAAGTACACGCCGACCGTATCTGATACTTGCCAACAACAGCGGATTCGAAACGGAGAATTCATTCGGGCTGGAGCCGCTTGTAAGCGAAGGAACAGGTAACGCAAAAGGCTTCGAGATATTCATCCAGAAGGCGCTGACCAAATCGCTCTACGGCGCATTCAGCTTTTCGTATAGCGATGTGAAGTATAAAGCGTATGATGGAATTGAACGAAGATCCGACTGGGATAACCGGTATGTTATGAATATCAACGGCGGGTATAAGATCGGGAAGACATGGGAAGTAAGCGCGAAATTCCGTATCGCCGGCGGCAGGCCTTATACACCGATCGATCCGGCAGATGGCAGCATAAATTATGACCTCTACAATACGCAAACACTGCCTGTATATCACAGGCTGGATGTGAGGGCGGAAAAGAGATGGATGTTCAAAGCATGGACGCTGACCACATATATCGATATACAGAATATATATAATAAAAAGAATGTGTACCAGTATGAATGGAATCCATTCAAGCGTGAGATAGAGACAAATACAAATCTAGGCATACTGCCCACCATTGGGGTTAGTGCAGAGTTTTAAGGGGATGGTGAATTCAGTTCCCAGTACACAAGGCGGTGAAAATCTTCCCGTATATCATTTCCCCCTGAAAGGCCGCAGGACTACCCCGGTAGTGGGAACACAAGGGGTAGTAAAATCTACCGTTTTTTTTCAGGCAGCAGTGAAATTTTTAGTGAAGTATTCTCTTACTATAAGTTTTCCTCAGCATTTCAGAGTATGGCGGCTACCCCCTGTAATCCCCCTTTCAGGGGGATATGATTGTCTAAATTGTGATTTTTCATTCTTTCTATTTCCCCCTAGCAGGGGGAACACAAGGGGGTAGTAATATCTTCTTTTTTTGTTTCAGGAAGCAGAGAAATTTTGCAAATGAATTATTTCGTAAATTAATCCTTATACTGTGAATTTTCAGAGTATGGCGGCTACCCCCTATAATCCCCCTTTCAGGGGGATATAGAATACTACAAAAACCAGGTTTTTCGGCCTTTTTCAGTGGATTTTTGTCATATTCCTCTATGTATCAAATCATAGGATTCCGCCGGGCAACCCGTTATTTTAGATGGTCTAATTACGCAATTTAGCCATCTCTATGAAATGAAAAACTATACGCTTCTGTTTATCTTAGTTCTATCTTTAATATTTCCCCTATCATCCCAACCGCAAACAAATTCTGCCGAACGTCAGAAAGCTATCGAATATCTTGACTCCAAAGGTGAGGTATATTTCAGCTTCGAAGTTTTTGATAAAGCAAGAGTGAATGAACTTTCACTGATGATCTCGATCGATAAACTTGAGGGCTGCACTGTGTATGCTTATGCGAACAGGGATGAATTCGAAAAGTTCAGCGCGCTTGATATCCCCTACACCGTGCTTCCACATCCCGGCGATGTGGATTTCGATCTCAATATGCAGAGCGATCCGCGCAGCATAATGGAGTGGGATTCATATCCAACCTACGAAGCATACGTGGCAATGATGAACCAGTTCGCCGCCAGCTATCCGAACTTATGCAGGATAGTAAACGCCGGCTCGACGGTCCAGGGCAGGCAGATACTTTTCGCGGTGATCTCCGATACGGTACAAACGCCGCAGCCTGAACCAAAAGTAATGTACACTTCTTCAATGCACGGCGATGAAACCACAGGTTACGTACTGATGCTCAGGCTAATCAATTACCTGCTTACTCAATATGGTACCAATAGTAAGATCACACAACTAGTAAATAATTCTGAGATCTGGATAAACCCGCTGGCAAATCCCGATGGCACTTACCGCACAGGCAACAATACTGTAAACGGGGCTGTGCGCGGAAATGCCAATAATTATGACCTCAACCGCAACTATCCCGGTGTGGATGGCCCCAACTCTGCGCCGCTTCAGCCGGAAACAATTTTATTTATGAATCTTTCGGGGCAGCACAATTTCAGGCTCTCCGCAAATTTCCATGGCGGTACTGAGGTACTGAACTATCCATGGGATAGCTGGTCGCGGCTCTCGGCTGATGACGCATGGTGGCAGCGTGTTTGCCGCAGGTATGCCGATACTGTTCATCTCTACGCGCCTTCAAATTATATGAATGAATACGTGAACGGTATTACAAATGGCTACGCGTGGTATTACGTGCGCGGCTCAAGGCAGGATTACCAGATCTATTACAGGCGCGGCCGTGAGGTTACTATTGAAATTTCCGATACCAAGCTTCTGCCCGCAGCGCAGCTTCCGGCGCATTGGGATTACAACTACAGGTCGCTTATAAACTACCTTGAGCAGGCACAATACGGAGTCAATGGTTGGGTACGAGATTCCCTGACAAACCTACCCCTAAAAGCAAAAGTTACGATCTCCGGGTTTGATTTGGATAGCTCAGAGGTTTACAGCGATAGCACTTTCGGCAAATATTACCGCATGCTGATAGCGGGCACATACAACCTCACTTTTTCAGCGCCCGGCTATTACAGCAAAACCGTGCAGAATGTTGCTTCAATTAATGACCAGGCAACTGTTGTGAATGTGCTGCTAAGGCCGAACCTTACAGGTATAGCGGAAGAGCCTGTCATTCCTGTTTCATTTAAATTGTACCAAAACTTTCCAAACCCGTTTAACCCGGTTACAAAAATAAGATTTGATATAAGCGGTACATCAGCAGCAAAGACATTCCTCTATGTATATGATATCCTTGGGCGGGAAGTCGCAACTATTGTTAATGAAAAATTGCAGCCCGGAACATACGAAGCCACTTTCGACGGAAGTAATTTAAACAGCGGAATATATTTCTATCAA
>JACSRQ010000239.1 GCA_014879675.1 Ignavibacteria bacterium | reverse complement strand
CGACCGGGATCGAACCGGTGGCCTGCGCATTACGAATGCGCTGCTCTACCAGCTGAGCTACGCTAGCTTAAAACAGAATACGAAAATACCATTCATACCGCCTTTATTCAATGATAATATTGCATACACTTTTTAAAGCCTGTCTGCTTGTCATGCCTTCTGCCGGGGCAGACGGGTCTCAGGCAGCTTTTGTCATACCTGCCAAGGCAGGTATCTAGCAGTAAATTGCTAAAGGAACATAAATCTATTGCACCACAAGATTATAAAAGAAGCTGATTTCAAATTCTAAATCAACTGGTGCTGAATATCTATTCTAGATTGCTGTTGTATGTCTGGATACCTGCTTCCGACTGTTAAGGCAGTGAGCCAGGTATGATAAGCTGAAACAGGCAAATCGTATATGAATTGTTTTCAATTCTTTAAACATCACGTGCCGTAAAAAAAAGTAATGATAGTTGGGGCTTTTAGTAGCACAGACATTTAGAAGAGCACTTCGTGACCTGTCTGTGTATGATTTAGTGATTCCAAAAATCGCCCCAATCGAATAAAAAGCTACTCGTTCCACGAAACTAGATGTAGCAGAGAATGGCTTTGGGGCAGAGGATTAAAAGTTGAAGCTATCGCTTTTTGATATTCGTGGCACGAGAACATCTTTCTCCCCCTCTCCTTCCAGGTGAGGGGGGGGGTGAGGTGAAGAATCCTTACTTCGTCAATATCATCTTCTTTGTCTGCACAAATTCACCTGCCTGGAGTCTGTAAAAATACACGCCGCTTGAAAATCCGGTTCCGTCAAAATCGCCTTTATACGAACCCGCGCTTAGTTCGCCATTGTGAATTGTTTTAACCAAGTTGCCAAGAGCATCATACATTGCGAGATTCACAAATCCTTTTTTAGGAATATCAAAACTTATGCTGGTTGCGGGATTAAACGGATTCGGGAAATTCTGCTCAAGCGAATAACCGGAAGGTACATTTGTGCTTATAGTTTCTATTCCGATCGTATTGGTGTATTTCACCACTATGCCATCCCCGGTTACACCCCAGCCGTTTATAACCGACATAGAGTTATCACTTGCGGTATATACAAAACTCAGGTCACGGAAATCCTCATTTGATGGATTTGTATATTGAAGCTGAAAAGTTGCACCGCCGTTTGTAGAGCGGTATATGCTTGGGCCGCTTGAATAAAAATACTGGCCGTTCACATTATCAAATGCAAAGTATTTGCCTGTATTTTGCAGCGTGCCAAGAAAGCTCCAGCCTAATCCGCCATTATTGGAACCAAACGGATCCTGCCCGCCGGCATAGCCGGTTAACGAGTTTATAAAAGTGAGTGATAAAACGGCTTCATTGTTTTGCGTAAGTGAATTTGACCATAAAGAGCCTGAATTTGCGCTGTAATAAACTGTTCCGTTATTTGTACCAAACCATATATACACAGGTCCGCCAACTCCCGGCTGCAAAAGGTAAGTGGAGTTTGACATTATCTGAGCGTTAATGTTCGGAGCTGTTGGCCTGGCAACAGAAGTTGTATCAAATGTCGCTCCGGCGTTAGTGGTTTTTATTATGTAGTACCTTACATCTGCAGGTGTTGGGTTCCCAAACACAAATCCGGTTGTGGAGTTAACAAATTGTATATCGTTAAAAACGGTTGATTGCCTGGAGTACATCGTTTGCCAGCTCAAACCCTGGTTAGTTGACTTAAATACTTTTCCGCCGTTTACGTTGCAAACGCAGATTGCAGTATTGGCATCTATTCCGTGTATGCTAAGTACATTGTTAGAGCCAAATATTGCGTTTGACCTATTAAACCATGTAGCGCCGCCGTTCGAGGTGTAAAGTACCTTGCCGAACTCGCCGCTGGCCCATGCAACATCAGAACTGTACGCATATACCGAAAACATTACGCCCGGCGAAGGATTAACCTGCGGTACCCAGCTCTGCCCAAAGCAAAATGACTGCAAAACTACCAGAAAAACAATAAATTTAACAAACTTCATAATAACTCTCCTCAATTAATTTTAACTATTTATGATATTCAATACAATGCTAAAAATACGAGAAGCACGGCTTTGGGGCCGTGCTTTTCGTATATGATTAGTTTAATTAGAAGCCGAATCCGATACCTGCGTTTACTGAATTTGTCTTGCCGAAGCTGTAGCCGCCGTTCAGGTTAACCGGTCCAAGTTTTATGTTCATTCCAACAATACCTTTCAAATTATTCTCGTTTTCATATTCCATTTTTGTGGTTACGCCTGCGTAGTTAACTTTAACTTCCATGCTGGTTTTGTCATACTGTACGCCTGTGTAGAAAGTGAACACGCTTAACTCTTTGCTGATCTGAAGATTTGCTGCTATTGATGTAGCATTAACCAGGTCTTTATCTTTTGAATCACCAATTGTTAAGCCGTTTACTGCGAATCCAACTGCTACATCAACCGGGCTGTTCTTAAAATGGCTGGTTACACCGTGTTTTATACCGAATCCCCACATGCCAACTGAACCATACTGCCCGATCCTGATGGAAGGAAGGAACCTTGCTGAGATCTCTGTGCCGGCGAGCGAGCCGATCTGTATCTGCGGGATAGCCATTGGTAGTATATCAAGTGTCTTGTTGGCATTTGTTACAGAAGGATTATCACCATTAATGTAAGTGCCTGTTCCCTGCAGCCCGAAGTAAAGGCTGAATCCTTTTTTAACCTTTGCCGAGTGGAAAAGTCCCGAGTTCATGTTTGAGCTTAAAGCATCAGCATAAGGCTGCAGTACATTCGGATCGCCTTCATCAACAAAGTTGAACATGATGCCTTCAAGGCCGTCAGTCTCCTGTGCGATAGCTGAATTCTGTATGAATATTACTGAGAATAACATGGTGAAAATTGTTGTTACGATCCTGCCTGCTTTTGATGAGTTTGTTTTTGTGTTTTTCATGACTTTTTTCTGCTTTCTTTTTTATTCCTGAATCTTTGTTCAGAATGTTGTTTGTAATTAACTTCTGTACAAAGATATTCCTAAACCTTATTGCAAGTCTTACAGGATTCTTACAGCAGAAAACGCTTAAAATGTTAAGAAATCAGGGTTTTTATTGGTGATACCGTGAAGTGGCGGGTTATTGTAAAGCCTCAATATTCATGATTTTGGACATCAACGACTTCGGCGGTTTTTCGCCGTATTCTTCATCATAAGCTTTGATAAGCTGCGAAAGCTTCTTTTTTGCCATGGTTATGTTGCCTATTGCTGAGTACGCTAAGATCAGCATGTAAAATGCCTGTTCATGCAGCTTATCCGCCTGCAGAAGCTTATCCGAGTACTCTATCAATGCTTCATACTCTTTTCTTTTTTCAAGGATTACAAGTAGTTCTTCGCATGTTTCGATGAGTTTGTGCTCAAGGATCGATCTTAACTCTTCAATCCATTCATCATAATATCCCGGAAGGAACTCTCCTCTATATATGGATATTGCCTGTTTGGCATATTCGGCTTTCATGCTGCTTTCTGTTTCGGGTGATTTAACTAGTGCTGCAAGTCTGTTAAACTCCAGAACATCTACATTATAATCAAAACCGGTGGACATATGCAGTATCTTATCTTCATATACAATATATGAGACTGAGCTTTCGGGCGATGCTGATTTTTTAACACGCTTGCCTTTGGTATCATCCGTTTGTTTAACAGATGCCGCCGGTTTAAGAACATTTCGGATATTTGTTATGGCCTGGTGGAAGATATTATCTGCGCTTTCAGGCGAGAGTTCTGCGAAAAATATTCCAAGTACTTTATCCTTCTGTATCCGAATACCCTGATTGATTAGCAGGTAAACAAGCAGGAGTTTGCTCTTTTTGCGCAGCCATGATTCTTCGGGTATTGGTAATCCCCGGACACTTATTTCCGCGCCGCCGAATGCTTTGAGGCTGATATCTACCAGTCCGGCATTTTCATTTTTCAGCCTTGTCTTACATTCATCAGAAAGCCAGTTAAGGGAATTCCGGTTTACGACACTGTTTTTAAGATGCTCAACAAAGTCTTTTTCTATCCCTGCTGCAATTGCCGCATCAAATAGGTAGCGCATGGGTCTGAAGTGCTGAAGCAGGAATGAATGATATTTCTTCTCTTTAGCCGCGGCCAGGCACTCGCTCAAAAATTGGTTTGAGGCAAGCGGCTCACCCTTTTTGTAAAATAGATCGGCCAGGTGAAGCTGCACCTGTGTTTTATTATACACCGAGCTGAACTGATCGTAATGCTTCAGGGTGTTGAGAAGAACTTTTTCTGTTTTGGCAGTAGGGGATATGGCTTTTTCATACAGAGCCTTGTGATACTCAAGTTCTGTTTGCAGGTATTCATCTTTCGGGTCTTTGAATTTTACTGCAAGCTCAATATACTCCGAAGATTTAGAGAACTCTCCAAGCAGCATGCTGCACTCGGATAAAATGAGATTATATGTTGGCAGAAACGATGTGAATTTATTCTTGACATCAATACTGCTCAGCCGGGTAATTCCCTCAATAGCGCCTTCATAATCACCTGCTTCAGCTCTCAATAGGGCGTTCAGCCTTATCAGGTCGCGCTCAAGGAAGCCAATCCTTATCTTTTTGTGCAGAGCTTCGGCTTCATCATAATATTCCTTCGCGCGTGCGTAGCTGCCTGACCATGAATGCAGCAGAATGATATCGCTTACCGTCTGGAATTTCCGGAACAGGTTGCCTTCGCGGCGGTAGCTGCTTTCTAAATAATGCAGTGATTTCACAAACTCGCCTTTATTCAGGTATATCCTGCCATACAGGCTGTAAATATCAAACAGCAGATGTTCAGCGTTAATTTCGTTTGTCAATTCCTCGGCTTCGGCTGCCAGCTTTAAAATGTTATCATAATACTTCGAGCCCAGCCTGTAATAACACTTTGCAAGTGATATTATTATTCTGATCCTCAATTCCTGTTCGGTTTCAATGGTGTAAAGCTTCTTTAAAACAGCAAGTGCTTCGTCCGGCTTGCCTGTGAGGCGCTGTATCTCTGCAATTTCCAGGTTAGCCTTTACAAACAGGGGAGAATTCACTTCCGAAGACTTTATCAGTTCTGCAAAGATCTCATAAGCGCCTTCTGTATCAGTTTTGAAGAAGTTCAGCAGCTTACCGTTTATGAATCTAAGCTCCGGGTTTGATGTTATCCCTGCCTGCGGAATTTGCGATAGCCATCTCCGGAGTGTTTCATAACCTGCGGTTTGGAATAACAGCTCGGAATTTTCAAGTATAAGCTCAGAAGCCCTGTCATAATGCTCAGCACGTAAGCTGAACTCGATTGCCTGCAGCTTATCGCCCTTTGATAAATAATGATCAAATACTTTCTCCGCGAGTTCTTTAATTTCGGCTGGCGATTTCACTTCCAGCAGTTTCGCATATAAGAACTGCCTGAACAGTGAGTGATAGCTGTATGAAGTTTCAGCCTTCCCTTTCTCATTCACATGTTCAGCTGATTCTATAAAAAGATTTTTCCTTTTAAGCTCACCGGGAATTGTATTGCTGCCTTCAAGATTCAGCACCGTTGCGCAGAGTTCATGTGTAAACGAATCAAGCATTGAAGTTGACACAAGGAAATCCCTGGTCTTCTCATCAAGCTGTGCGAAAATGTCTTCCGCAAAATAGTTGAAAAGGTCGCCGCCTAATTCCTGCTTATCTGCGGATATTTTGTTGAAGTCAATTCCATGTGTCTGCAGTATCAAATGAAGTCCGGTTATCCAGCCCTCAAACTTATCTAACAGCAGGTCAATATCTTCCTTCTTGTACTTGAGCGAGTAAATTTCTTTGAGCAGCCTTTCAGTTTCATCGGTAGTGAAGTTAAGGTCATCACTTTCGATCACCGCAAGTTTTCTTTTTGCCCTCAGGCGTGAAATATTGAACACGGGTGTATTCCGTGAAGTTATGATAAGGTGCAGGTTATCGGGGAAACTTTCGATCAGTGCGTTAAACGCGGCGCTTACCCATGAAGAATCTTCAATATTGTGGAGGTCATCCGCAACCAGGAATACTTCATCGGGAAAGCTTTCAACAAACTCATTCAGCAGTGAACCAACTGCGGCGTTTATAGTATTGCTTTCATCCCTGTTGAAAAGATCACTCTGTACAAAAGTACTTATCAGCTCAAGGGTTTCATCACCAAATACGGGATTCAGTACTTTCAGTGAATGGATGAAGTAGCTCAGGAAAGATGCCGCGCTATCTATATCATGTGAAATATAAAGCCATGCGTATTTTCTTCCGCTTTCCGCGAGGAAATCCAGCACAGATGTAGTTTTGCCATATCCTGCCGGACCCAAAACCAAAATCATGTTTTTGGCTGCATTTTCCTCAAATTTCCTGAGCAATCGCTGCCGGGAAACAATGTTCTCGGTTATCTTCTTGGGGATAACTCTCGTTTTTATTATGGTTTGGCTCACAGTTGCAATTTAACGGTGATTTTCCAAACATTCAGTGCCTTTTTTGCCCTTAAAACATAATTCAGATTTTTATGCTGATTCACGCTTAAATTATTCCTGTCTCTTATACACATCT
>JACSRQ010000238.1 GCA_014879675.1 Ignavibacteria bacterium | reverse complement strand
CTCCGTAGGAGCGTTATGTTTGTAGCAATGTTTCTGTTTCTTATGATAGCTCCGTAGGAGCGTTATGTTATTCATCGTAAAACTCAAATATATATTTGGGATCATATTCAACGTTGAATTTCTCGAGCAATCCCAAATACTCTTCCCGAAATGTTCTCTTTATATGATGCTCTTCCTGGTTTAAAACATATTTCACTACCCTGTCAATATGCGAATGTGAATAGGAAAATGCACCAAATCCATGCTGCCAGGAGAATTTGCCTTTTACAAAGCGTTTATCATTGATGAATCCGGATGAACTTGATTTAACATCCCTTACCAGATTGGAAATACAAATATCAGGTGTTAACCCGGCAAACAAATGCACGTGATCGGGCATACAATTTATAATAAGCAATTTTTGTTTTTGTTTCTTTAGAATACCCGTAATGCATTTATGGATTTCTTCTTTGTGTTCTTTGCGGATCAGGTTTTGTCTGCCTTTGACCGCAAATACAATTTGAATATAAATTTGAGGATATGTATTAGCCATTGGTTTAACATGTCGCTCCTACGGAGCTATTATAATTGGGGGTATGACTTTCTACAAACATAACGCTCCTACGGAGCTAAAAAAATTCAATTTATGAGATCACTGGAGATATTCAAGGATCAAAGACTTTCTACAGACATAAAGCTCCTACGGAGCTAAAAAAATTCAATTGCAAAATACTGCAATATCATATCATATTGATGTATAGGTATCGGATATTTGTTATTTGCTATTTGCTATTTGTCATTTTATTGGATTACTTGACTGATCAGCGAAACGCTGAATATACTCAGCAGGAACCAGCCTATGAATCCTTCGAGAATCGTGAGGTATCTGGGTATGCCTTTGATAGGGATCTGCCCGAAGCCAAGTGTTGAAAACACGTTCAGGCTTAACGCTACGGAATCCAGCACATGTATCAGAAAAAACCAGAGCACTGTAGCAATGAAAACTACACCATACATTATGGTTGCGATCACTTTTTTGGCGCTGCTCATTGTTTCCCATTCATCGGGAAAAATATCTATCAGCTTATAAAAAAGCTTGGTAGGCTTGTTCCTGATAAGCTCGAGGAAATAAAGCGGCTTGCCAAATATATTAAAATACCATGGCACCCTGCCCTTTGATTCGGTAACGAAGCTCATATACTCGTTGTATGTCGGGGTCTTGACCTCTTTGGCAATTACCGAGTCTTCAATTTCAAGCAGTGATTTAGGCGACGATAGATAATGCCCGTATATTTTGAGCTGATCGAACATCGTACGCTTGTGAAATGACAAAATTGAATATGGAAAGAAAAAATATATTCCCGCAAAGAATAGCAGCACATAAAATGCGATCTGTATAGCTTTCAGCGGATTTGTTCCATAATCGCAAAATGTCTTCAGGAATACATTCATCAGGTAATTGAAAAACACACTCTTATCCTGTCCGCTGGTGTAGAGCTGTTTCAGGTAAGCTGTTTCGATATCCTTCCACTCAACATAACATGCATTTGCAGCAATGCGGTTACCCTGGCTTTTGAAAGCATTGTAAAAATTAGCATAACAGCTTATCAAGCTGGAAAACCGCACTTCGTTTCCAATGCTATCAACAGAGTAACCATTGTATGTAACTTTATTCTTATGATCGAAAATTGCAATTTTATTGTGCGCAACTGTTGACCACTGCACCCGGGTGTTTATTGGATTCACATTAAACGCATCCAAAATTATACTCCCGGCAAATCTGCACTCATTAGTAACGAATGCATTGTTTATTGTTGATTCAGATAGATCGAGATTTGCATTGACGGTGTTCTGCGTGAAAGAAAGATTCTTGAAGTCTGATTCAGTAAGTATAATAAAAAACTGCGGATCGCTCCTGAGATTTTCCGGCAGATCGAATATTGTATTTTGTATTACCAGATCAAATCCATCCTGCTTATTCGAAAGCCTGAAGAGCCTGGGCTCCATATCAAACGCATCGGTATCACCGAACAGTGAAGGGTTAACTGTTACGTAAGAATTTTTGAATGTCAGTCTATCTTTAACAGTATTCCTGAAGAACTTGAAACCGTGTTCAAGCCTGCAGCTATCAAGATCAATAAAATCAACCCCGCAATTATAAACCCTGAGGGTTTTTTTGAAAGTACACTCTTTAAAAATGGCTTTTAAGGGAGATGAGTTTGCAATAGCGAAATAATCCATAAATGTAATGTTGCGCAGTACGAGCCAATAATCAACATCAAAATCACAATTTACCAGGCGGATACTTGAGCTGATATAAAACTCACCTGCGCCGCCGTTGAACCTGCCATCCATGCCTGTTTTATCTTCAGGCATTATATAGCGGATCTTCACGTTTTCAAATGTGGTGTACCTGCTGCATTTTGCCATTTCGTTTATGAACTGCGTAAACGAAACAGTCCTGCCGTCAATATCGGAATCTGCCATGGCAGGCAAATGCAGGCACAATAAAGCTAAAATTGTGATGAGCGTTTTCAAAGTCCGTAAATTTATGGATTAAGAACCATTAATTAAAGGCTTAAGGAAAATATACGAATCTGAATTGCCAAACGAGAAGAATCCCTTCCGATCTAAACCGGAAGGGATTTCAGGAGGAGTTAAAAGAAGTTGTGATGCGGTAAAAACTAGAAGGGGTTGATAGTATAAATTGCTAATGTCATCTGTTTCATAAGAGTATTATTTTTTGCTTTCACGTCAGTTACTCTTTCTCTTTCTATACAAATATAGCAGCTTAAAACTGCTTTGTATGTAGTTCAGAGTATCAACTTTTTGTAGTAAAATGTATTACGTGAAAGGGTTAGAAATATAGCAAAAAGTAGCGTTTTTACGCCTTTGCGAAGCGAATCCAAATATCCTTACCCGATTCATCGACGGGGGCTCCGGAAGTGAATATCACTGTTGAACCTTCCGAAACAATATTTTTTTCACGGATGATCTTCGTAGCTGTATCGATAGCCGTTTTTTCGTCCGGCAGGTCTTCAAAATAGATCGGTATAATTCCCCATATCAGCCTTAGCACATTCATTACTTCAAAGCTATCGCTCATCGCCACAATTTTTGTTGCCGGGCGGAATTTCGACATCGCACGCGCCATTCTTCCCCTGCGTGTAAATGAAACCACTGCTTCAGCCTTCAGCTTTGCGGCCATATCAGAAAGTGCATTGCCAACTGAATCGAACACAGTTTCTTCAAGAGTCAGCGGCGCACTGTTCCTGTCATATCTAACGAGATCCATATTTGCTTCGGTTTCAATGAGGATACTTTGCATCATTAGCACAGTATCAACCGGGTACTCCCCTACTGAAGTTTCACCGCTTAACATTACAACATCAGTGCCATCCCAAACCGCATTGGCTACATCAGATGTTTCTGCGCGTGTTGGTACTGCATTGTGAATCATTGATTCCAGCATCTGTGTTGCTGTAATAACCATCTTGCCGAACATGTTGCACTTGCGTATTATGCTCTTTTGTATAACCGGTACTTCCTGCGGCGGAAGCTCAACTCCAAGATCGCCGCGTGCGATCATGATGCCGTCTGAAGCATCCAGTATCTCATCAAAATTTCTGACTGCCTCGGGCTTTTCAATTTTTGCAATGATATTTTTATCGAAGCCTTTTTCGAGAAGGTACTTTCTGAGTTCAATTATATCGCTGGCCTTCCTGACGAAAGATAAAGCGATGAAATCAACCCTGTGTGTAAGTGCGAAGTCGAGGTCCTCATAATCCTTTTCGGTAAGCGAGGGCATGCTAAGCTCCATACCGGGCAAGTTCATACCCTTGCGCGGCTTAAGAGTGCCGCCTTCAAGCACTACACAAAAAATCGAGTCATGGTCAATAGCGACCACTAAAAGTTTTATAAGCCCGTCATCGATATATATATTATCACCGATCTTTGCATCCTGTGCCAATCCTTTATATGAACATGAAAATCTTTCCTTAGTGCCTACCACATCATTCATAGTGATCTCGAGCTGGTCATTCTCTCTAAGTTCGTACTCGGGCAGCAAAAGCTCACCTACACGGATCTTCGGTCCCTGCAGGTCGATCAATATCGCGATCGGTTCGCTGGTAACTACACAGGCATCGTTAACATTTTTGAAAACCTGGTCATAGTATTCATGTCCGCCGTGCGAGAAATTCAGCCGCACGCCGTCAATTCCGGCGCCAATAAGCTCTATAATGTCTTCTTTAGTATCTGATGCCGGGCCAATGGTTGCAAGGATCTTGGTGTTTTTATTCGTGTTTCGCTTAGCAGCTTCTGCTTTAGTTCTTAATTGTTCTGACAACTTTTACTATCCCGTTAATATCTAATAAATTGATTGGTTTATCTTTTGCATATTCAACAACCTGCTTTTTGAATCCGTTTTTTGAAAACAGGTTCGCTTTTGCGCAGTTGTGCTTTTCCATCTTTTTCAGAAGCAGATCTATTTCCTTTTTGTCGGATAGCTCTGCAGCTTTTGTATAAAATGAGAAATAAATGAGCTCTCCGTCCGATTCAAGTATCCTGTCATCCGGATATTCCTCATCAGATAAGTCTTCTTTATCTGTATAATCGAGGTACATATAAACATTCATGATCTCTTTTTCGAAGCTTAAGCCGTCGAGTATATTCCAGAAGCTGTAATCTCTCCGTATCTTCCAGAAATCAAAATTATCCCGCTGTGCGTTATACTCTGCAATAGTTTTTGATTCTTCGGTCTTTGCTTTTATCTGCTTGAAATAGAACATTTCGGCAAGTTTGAACAGCACCGCAGGAACGCCTACGCACAAAATTCCCATACTGGCGAACAGGGAAACCTGCATTATTATCTGCAGAAATGTATCAGGGCGCACTTTATCGAAATAAAGTATATACAGCACCAAACCGAAGGCAACACCTATACCAATAGTAAGGTGATGGGTCAAGATCTCAGATATCTTCTTATCCCGTGATTCGCTTTTAACTATCTGCGCCTTTGTTATTCCAAACTTGTGATATGTTGGTACTTTCAATATTTAGTTACCTGGTTGCTTTTTGGTGCCTGAATGCACTGTGTGTTTGGTGTTACTGAAAAGACAGCAACATTCCACGCAGGAGTAATAGTTTCATAATTTATATTCATTTCTATTACATCAGCGGTAAATACTTCGGTAGTTGGTGTACCGGCAAGTGGGGTAAACGGATTATCAGGTCCGCACCCGGTTGCGTTATTGTACAGGCTCAACAGGTAGATATCGTTGCTTCCGGCACCGAATGAAGAAGTAGTTCCGGCAAGAAGAATTCCGCCATCCTGCTTATAAGCAAGTGAAGTAGCCTGATCATTAGATACACCGCCAAACAGCTTGCCATAATCAAACTCTCCATCGCCGTACAGCTTTATTAATACTACATCAGTTGAGTTCTTTAGCTCATTTTGCATATAACCTGCAAGCATATAGCCGCCATCAACAGGCTGAATAACTTTCGAAAATCCCGAAGGACCGCCTGCATTGCCATCAAAAGTTCTTGACCAATATACAAATCCATCCTGGTTATCGATATTAAATACATAAGCGTCCTCGTCAACTAAGCCGAATGAACTTGTTGTACCGCAAGCGATGTAACCGCTGGTAGCTTTTTTGATATTCTTAACATTATCAAGACCTATGCCGCCGTAATTTTTACTCCAGATCTTAACACCATCTCCGTAGAGCTTCATGATAAGACCATCGCCCATTACACCGAAAGAAAACGTATAGCCGCCAACTACGTAACCGCCGTCAGCATTCTGCACTATGGCATTTCCAAAATCGTTTTCAACACCGCCAAAACAGCGCGCCCACATTATGCCTCCGCTCTGATCAAGCTTTAGTGTATATACATCATATCCGCCTGAACCGAATGAGTTTGAGTAGCCGGTCAGAATAAATCCGCCATCTGAGGTTTGAATCACATTATTTGCATAATCTTCATTCCACCAGGTATAATATCTTGTCCACTCAATTGTGCCTGAAGCATTTATCTTAATGGTGAACGGATCAAACGTACCGCTGAACGAAGTTGTATGCCCGGTAACTATAAATCCGCCATCGCCGCATTTTTCCATATAGGTCGCCTGGTCATTTCCGCTGCCGCCGTATAGATTTGACCACAGGATATTTCCGCTGCCATCATAACGTATAATGAATATATCATTATCGCCAAATGCTGTAGAAATTGTGTAGCCGCAGACTATCACCCCGTTATCGTTGGTTTGCTGAACACCTGTAACCAGATCCGATAGATTTGAGCCGTATGTATTGGAGAATATTTTAGTGGTATCTACAGGAATGACCGTAGTATCAATTGGAGAAACTATGTCATCCTGCCTGCAAGATTGGAATGTTATGAGTGTTGCGGCAAAAAAAAGCAGTAAAACACAAAATGTAATTTTTTTCATAGAAAGATTTAATTCAAAACTTATGGATTAGATTAGACGTAAAACATATTGAAGCAGGAACAAAACGGACCAGTATAAAAACGAAACACCAGCCACGATAAGCGAAAATATTACCAAAAAACACGTTAGAACAAATACCGTGAATGCGGTGTAATA
>JACSRQ010000165.1 GCA_014879675.1 Ignavibacteria bacterium | reverse complement strand
CGTAGCTCAGCTGGTAGAGCAGCGCATTCGTAATGCGCAGGCCACCGGTTCGATCCCGGTCGCTAGCTCGGTTTTCAAAGCAGCCATCAAATGGCTGCTTTTTTATTCAATCCCGGCACAAATAGCTGTTTTTAAACATTCTTATCAACCTTTACAACAACGGGTTCTTTCTCGCTTTTAGCTATCACATAGACTCTATCCCTACCGTTCGGGCGTACGATATGTTTGCCGGTAAACTCACCAAACGCGGGCAGGATGCACTGTTTATCGTTAAAGTAATAACATGGCAGGCTCACTGACTGCCTCCCCTTTCCTTCAAGTTTTACACCGGGATGAACATGCCCGCTGAAAATGTAATCGCATCCCGCAAGCTGGATATCCTCATCCATCGGTTTATGTGTCATCAGGAATCTGTTCCAAAGAAAATATTTCCGGTGCAGCTTAATATCGAAATTTGAATAAATTTCATCTGAGAGTATATCATGGTTGCCTTTTACAAGCGATACATCTACCGCATGGTGAACGTCACGCCATGAATCGAACAACCTGAGGTCATAATTCACCCCGCTGTGGAAGAGATCACCCAGTATAAGTATTTCAGCAACATCGGTTTCTTTGATAATTCGGTCAAGAGTGATCAGGTCTGCTTCCGCTAATCCGCCCGGGATTGCAATGCCCGCATTGCGGAAATGTCCCACTTTGCCGAGATGAATATCAGCCGCGATGAGCGTTTTATAGCGTTCAATATAAATAGCTTTATAAGGAAGCAGTACCAGTTCTTCATTGAAAAGGGATATTTTCAGAGAATTCTCTAAAATGCCTGAACGCTCCGATCATTTTTATTTCCCCAATACATTTTTATTGTTCTGAAATTTTTTACTTATCAAATTTTAGCTGCATTTTCTTTACCCTATCTTCCAGTTTTTCCGAGCTCATTTTCTCACGCATGGAATCGACCATTATTGGAAAAGCAAATGGCGTTGGCTTTCCTGTTCTTTTGATCACCATCTTCTGCCCGCGAATTCTCGTCAGTGCTTTCCTTAGCCTGTACTCTTCAAGCTGGAACTGCAGCATTTCTTCATGCGCCTGTTTAATGAGCAGGCTATCAGGTTCATACTTGCTGAAGACATCATACAACAATTGAGCCGAAGCCTGGAGGTTTTTTGTTGTTTTGAATTTACCGGGATAGCCAGTGAAAATCAGTCCTGATATTCTTGCTATCGGCCTGAACCTTCTTTTGGCAAGCTCTCCGCTGTTGATGCTCCGGTAGATATCATTTATCAATTCTTCATCCGAAAATAAACCATTATTTATCGCATCTTCAATGGGAATTTCCGTATCAGATAATAATTCAAAACCGTAATCATTCATAGCGTACGAAAACGTCATTGGCTTGAGTCTTGATATACGGTACGAAAAAATTGCCGCCATACCCTCGTGTACAAGGCGACCTTCAAAGGGATAAACGAACATATGGTGTCCTTCATCAGTGTCGAACAATTCAATCAGCAACTCATTGCTTCGCGGCACGGCAGAGCTTTGAAGCTGGCGGTCAATGATGGGCTTTATGGTGCGGACTTCGATATCCTTTGGGTAAGGTTCCAAAGCTTCATTCAGCTTGATACGCAGCATCTCTGTGAGTCTGGATGATAGAGGCATCCTCCCGCCTGCCCAGCTGGGTACGCGGCCTGATTTTTTTTTGCTGCGCCGCACATATGCGGTATTATCCCTGATTGAAACCAATTCAACTGTTCGTCCTGCAAATGAAAACACATCACCTGTCTTAAGCGAAGCTATAAATCCTTCTTCAATAGAGCCAAGCCTTCCGCCGCTTAAAAATCTAACGTTCATGCTCAAGTCGCTATCAATTGTTCCAATTGATAATTTATGGAACAGCGCCTTCCTGCGGTCGGTCAGCTTATACAAACCATCTTCATACTTTACTTTTGAATATTCATCATAATTCTTCAGAGATTGACCACCGGATGTTATGAATCTCATGATCCACATCCATTCATCGCGCCTTAGAGTCTGGAATGCAAATGTGGAAACTACTTCAATGAATGTAGATTCTTCATCAAAGCCATCGGAAACGGCAAGTGTGAGCAGGTACTGAATAAGCACATCATAAGGCTTAAGTATAGGCTGCCGGTCTTCAAAAACTTTCTTTTGGATAGCCTCCTTCAGCGCAGCGGCTTCAACAAGCTCAAGTGAATGCGTTGGAACAAAATAAATCCTGCTTACAGCATCGGGCTGATGCCCGCTGCGTCCCGCGCGCTGCAGAAAACGCGCAACACCCTTCGGACTGCCGATCTGCACAACTGTATCAACCGGGCGGAAATCTACTCCAAGATCAAGGCTTGAAGTGCAGACTACAACCTTTAGCCTCTCGTTATGCAGGGCGCGCTCAACCCATGCGCGCATTTCACGGTCTATAGAGCCGTGATGCAGAGCGATCACGCCTGCAAACTCCGGGTAAAACTCCAGTATCTTCTGGTACCAAATTTCAGATTGTGAGCGTGTATTAGTAAAGACCAATGTTGATTTGCTGGCGCGCAGAACGGGTATGACTTTATGCAGCAATCTAATTCCTAAATGACCCGCCCATGGGAATTTTTCAACTTCATCAGGCAGGATGGAGTGTATCTCAATTTTCTTTTCGAACTCTGCCCTTACGATCTTAGACTTACCCGTATCAGCGCCAAGCAGCACATCCATTGCTTCGTTCAGGTTGCCGATCGTGGCGGAAATACCCCAAACTTTTAGCTTTGGGTTGAATCCCCGCACCCGCGAGAGCGCAAGCTCTGTTTGCACTCCCCTTTTAGAGCCAAGCAATTCATGCCATTCATCAACAACTACGCATTTCAAGTCGCCCAGCAAATTCCGGTAACCTTTCTGTGATAGCATTACATGCAAACTTTCGGGAGTTGTGATAAGAACCTGGTGCAGGCTTCTGTTCTGGCGCGCCTTCACTGTTTGTGTGGTATCTCCGGTACGTGTGCTGATCTGCCAGGGAATTTCAAGGTCAGCGCAGACTTCCTTCATGGCTTTTTCAATATCTTTTGAAAGGGCCTTTAACGGCGTGATCCATATGAGCTGAATTCCAAGCGGCTTCTTTTTCTTATAATCCTTGTTGTTGATAATATACTCCATCAACACGGGCAGCCAGAGCGCATAAGTTTTCCCGCTTCCTGTTGGTGCATTGAGGAGTCCGTTATACCCTTTCAGATAAAAATGCCATGCCTGCTTCTGGAATTCAAACGGCTGGCGTCCCTTCTTAACAAACCAATCGTATATGACCCTGAATGCCTCATCCGAACCGGAAATTACCGGCACTTTAGATTTTGTTACCGCTGAACTTTTCGCCGAGCTACGCTTTATTTTCATTCAGCAGTTTTTTTATATTTTCAAGCGTATCTGCTTCGGCGGGTTTTTTATCTTTGCGCCAGCGTGCTATTCGGGGGAATCTAACCGCAACACCTGATTTATGTCGCTTCGATTCCGATATTCCTTCAAACGCTATTTCGAATACAAGCTCAGGCTTCACGGTTCTCACCGGGCCAAATTTTTCGAGGGTGTGGCTCTTAACAAATGCGTCGACTTCTTTTATTTCTTCATTAGTTAAACCAGAATATGCCTTTGCAAATGTTACAAGCTTATCTCCATCCCATAATGCGAAGGTATAATCGGTAAACAGGTCGGCCCTTCTGCCGTGTCCTTTTTGCGCATATATCATAACTGCATCAACTGTGAAGGGATCAATTTTCCATTTCCACCAGTCGCCTTTTTTTCTTCCAACACCGTAGGGTGAATCTTTCCGCTTCAGCATTATGCCTTCGCTAACATTTTCTCTTGAGCCTTCGCGGATCTTCTTAAGCGCATCCCATGAGTTGTATTCAATAACAGGCGATGGCACAAGAATATTTGAAACCGAAGAATCTACAAGCAGCTTATCAAGCTTTTTTCTTCTTTCCGTTAAGCTTAGATCCCTGATATCCTGACCCTCGAATTCCATAATATCATAGACAATAAAAGATACCGGTGCTTCATTCAGAATTTTTGGTGTTAGATTCTTCCTGCCGATTCGCGTTTGCAGCACATTGAACGGAAGAGGTTTCCCTTCGGTGAAGCAAATTATTTCGCCATCAAGAACTGTACCCTCAGGCAGAATTTCTGTAAGCTCAGCGAACTCGGGGAATTTATCGGTTACCAGCTCTTCGCCCCTTGACCATACAAACAGCTCGCCCTTCCTTTTTATGACCTGTCCGCGAATGCCATCCCACTTCCATTCAGCCTGCCACTCGGCCGGCGTACCGAGTCCCGAAGGCTCGCCTTCAACAGGATATGCCAGAAAGAACGGGTATGGGCGGGATATATCTTCATATGAATCATCGCCGTAAATTAACTTCTGATAATCAATGTTTTCCGGACTCCAATTGCCCATCAGTCTGTGAGCAATGATGTTCGGCTCGATGGATGTTAAAGAGCTCAGCGCGTTGATAACAATTTTCTGCGAAACACCGATCCTGAAACCTCCCGTAATAAGTTTAAAGAACACAAACCTTTCTTCTGTGGTGAGCTGCTTCAGCGCACCTATGAGTTTTTTCTTTTTTTCTTCTTCAGAAAGGTCTTTGAGTGATTCCAGGTAATTTATCCAGTAAGTGAGTGTTCGGTTCGATTTTTTCGCAGCAGCAGGCAAAATGAGTGAAATGGTTTCTGCCATATCGCCTACTGAATGATATGACTCATCTGCCAGCCACGCCGGCAAACCAGAATATTCGACAGTCCAGTTCCAAAGCTGCGTAGTATTAAAATACTTCTTCAGCTTCCTGCCTGAAAACAGATAAAGCACCCTAAGCTTATCGTTTTCATCTGCAGAAGCGAAATACTCGCTAATGATAGAAGTTTTTTCAGTAGTGCGGTTAGTCTGGTCGAGTCGTGTGAAGAGCTCAGCAAATTTTCTCAATTCCCCGCCTCCCCGTCATCAGTGCCAACCTGTTCGCCCTTAAATTGTGTGTGCAGCTCATGAGCGTCGATACCCTGTTCTTTAAGCCATCTAACAAACACTGATGTGAATCCGTGAGTAACGTAAACCGATTCCGCGCCGGTATTCTTAATGGCATCATTCAGCCCGGGCCAATCGGCGTGATCGGAAAGTGCGAAACCGATATCGATAGCCTGCCACCGGCGCGCGCCGCGAACGTTCATCCACCCGGAGGCATAGCCCAGCGAGTAGGGTTCGAACTTATTCAGCCACGTCGAGCCCATTGCGGAGGGCGGCGCAATAATCATTGCCCCGACAAAATCGCTTTTGGCAATCTCTTTGGTTACAAGCCGGGTTTCAGGAAGTATCATACCTTCCTTGACAAGAAGTTCATTTACAGAGTGAACCGCGCCGTGCGTATATATACTTCCGATCCTGGTATCGAGCATTTTAATAATACGCTGCGCTTTGCCAAGCGAGTAACCGCAAAGCACGCTGGCGAATCCCTTTTTTTTATTCGCCTTCCACCAGCTATTAATATCTGCAGCAATTTCCTTTTGCGGCTTCCATTTATAGATAGGCAGCCCGAAAGTTGATTCCGTTACGAAAGTATTGCACTTCACCGGTTCGAACGCGGCAGAAAATCCGTCATCTTCGATCTTATAATCACCGCTGACCACCGCAACTTCGCCTTTATGCTCCAGCCTAACCTGTGCGGAGCCCGGAATGTGTCCGGCGGGTACAAGCGATATTCGTACACCGTTTACCGAAATCACCTCGCCATATTCAACCGGCTTCGTATTGATATCGCTGCCCAGCCTGTGTTTAATAATTGGCACGGTGATCCTGTGCGTTAGATACTTTTTAGCACCTCGCCTTGCATGATCGCTGTGGCCGTGTGTAATTACGGCTTTATCAACATTGCCCCAGGGATCAATATATATATCCGCCTGCGGGCAGTAGATCCCCTGCTTAGTATATTTTAGTAATTTTGAATTCAAATGCAGAATTAATGTTCACTAAATTATCAATTATTACTTTGAGATTAAAGTTCTATCAATTAGCATATTATTTCATTGATACTGTATCTATATAAAGGTATTTTTGTTTTCTCATTAACAAATACTTGGAAAACAGAACAAGAAAGTACATATTTTGGGCTGCATTAATAGTTGTTCAGGCAATCTGGATATTCAATTCAGATGGTTTCTATTTCATAGATGACTCAAGCCATTTCAATTATAACAGGCATTATATTGATTCTTTTACCCAGAGCATCGGTGCATGGCACAGAATGGGCAGAGTATTGTTATTTGCGCTACCGGCACAATTTGGTTTAAAAGGCGTACAGATAGCATCCGCTTTGATCTTCATTTTGACTGTCTTTGTATCCTATAAGATATTGAAGGAAAAGAATATCCCTTATGCAGAGTGGGTTATTCCTATAGTCGGATTTCAGCCGGTTTTATTTAACATTTCATATACTTCACTTGCCGAGCTGCCTGCTGCTTTTCTGATCATACTTTCCTTTTATTACTATTTGAAGGACAAGCCCAAACTGGTTTTGATAACTTCATCGCTGATATTTGTATTCAGGACTGAATACTCATTTGTTTGTGCGCTTTTCTTTTTGATTTATGCGTACAGAAAAAATATCAGGATACTTCCCCTGGTTTTAACGGGGCCGGTTTTGTGGTATCTATATACAACACTAATTACTCTGAACCCTACACAGTTTTTCTACGACATGACACTGCACTCACGGTTGCTGAAGATCGATGTTGGGGTTGATTGGTATTATTACCTGCTGCACTCTCCAAAAATATTTGGTTTCATCCAGGCAGGGTTTTTCATTGCGGGAGCGGTTATGGTGTTTCTGAAAAAAGAGCTGAAAACCTATGGACTCCTGGTCCTGATATTCTTCGGGGGTATCGCTGTACAAACATTGCTTGCCCTGAAAGGACTTAATCTTACATGCAGCATCGGACAGCTGAGGTATGTTGCTGTTGTAGGCCCGGCATTCGGGATCATTGCGGCAATAGCCGCAGGTTTTTTCTTTGAAAAAATTAAACATCCGGCTGCGAATATTGTGTTGAGTATTCTGCTGGTTTTATTAATGTTCATTCCGGGACCCTACTCAACTCCATTTCACAATAAATTTGAGATTGAAAAGGTTTCGGAAGATATCGTACAATATAGTACGGATAACTATCCGCATCTCAGGATCATCACAAATATGCACCAGGTTGCAAATGCTTTAGATGAATCGCAAACTGGCGGCAAGAGGTTCACTCTGCTTTCACAAACAAACCTGAACAACACACCGAATGCTTTGATAGTATGGTGCAGCTACCTTGAAGGCTCGCCTTTTGTTGAAGATGATGTCACTTTGAAGGAAATTGAGTCTATTCCGGGTATAATACAGCTGAAGGACTACAAGAATACAGTGAACAACTGCACAAGCATTCCGGTTTACAAGTATCGAAAAGAAGGCGATGAATATAAGACTTCAAGGGATATAATTGACTATGTTATTGCTGATCAGACAACATGGGAAAATATTGATATAAGAGTATTTTTAAAACAGCAGTAATGACAGTTAATCTCTAATTCTATATTACAGCAGGTATAGCTTTGAAACTGTTATGTTTAAAAGTTCAGGATTACAAAAATTAACTAATCAATTCATATGCCAGCAAAGAATAACAGGATACTGACCGTTGTTGCCACGCTGATAATTATGGTGATCTCTTTTGTGATTCTGAAAGAGCTTAAATCCATTTTGATCCCTTTCTTTATAGCAATTATCATTTCATTTATATTCGAACCGCTTTACAACTACCTGCGCGAAAAAAAGCTGCCTTCGGCAATTGCGATAATAATTATTTTATTGATAATAGTTGCGGTTTCGAACATAGCGAGCGTATTTATCGTAACAAGCATAAATACTTTCGCAACAGACTTCCCGCGATATGAGCTGAAGTTCAGGGATTTCATCATATCCCTCACGGGAATGCTGAAGCTCTCTCCAACAGAAGTGCAGGGTTTTTACGATTCGCTTAAGATGAAGAACCTGCTGATGCAGGGCTCGATAACATCTGCGCTCACGGGAATATTTTCAAGCGTCATCGGCATCTTCGGCGATTTCATCCTGATACTGATCTATGTTGTATTCATTCTTTCAGAAATGGGAAGCATACGTGCGAGGATCCGCCGTGCATATACTGAAGAAAGATCAGACAAGATCTCGGAAAAATTGACCGAAATATTTGCCGATGTAAAGAAATACATTGTTGGCAAAACACTTATCAACCTGCTGCAGGGATTTGTATTCGGGTTTATTCTATGGGCGTTCGGTGTGGATTTTTATATTGTGTGGGGATTCCTCTGCTTCTTCAGTCATTACGTGCCTAATATTGGCTCGCTCATTTCAACAATTCTGCCCGGCTTGATAGCATTCCTGCAATTTGATAATATTGTAACACCTATAATAATTATTATAATTTTGGTAGTTGTTCAGAACGTGATCGGCAACATACTCGAACCCAAATATCTCGGCGACCAGCTTGATTTAAGTCCGCTGCTGCTTCTTTTCTCGCTTATTTTCTGGGGATATGTGTGGGGCGTTGTTGGTATGGTGCTCTCGGTCCCTATTATGAGCATGCTCAAGATAGTGCTAAGCAAATTTGAAAGTACCAAGGCAATTGCGATCTTGATGAGCTACAACCGGAACATACTTACTGGGGAACGGATAAACAGGATAAAGGCGATCATTAAGAAGAAGTCCTCGGGTGGTAAAAAGGTTTAACCGTCTATAAATACAGTATTTCATATTATGTTGAATTAATCTTTTGATAAAGATATTTTAAGCTATATTAAACTGTACAGATGGCACACAAAGATATTATTCAAAGAACTGAAAATTACGTTACAGAGCTTTTAACGGGCAAGTTATCGCCTAAGCTGATATATCATAACCTGAACCATACCCTGACCGTAGTGAACAATGCACAGAAGATCGGGAAAAAATCAGACCTGAATGAAGACGAGCTGGAGATAGTAACCCTGGCAGCATGGTTCCATGATGCCGGCTACATAGATTCATACAAAGGCCATGAAGACCGCGGTAAACAGATCGCCGAAGAATTTCTGAAAGGGAACAATTACGACCCTGTTAAACTGGAGAAAGTATTGGCATGCATAGATGCAACCCGGATGCCACAGCAGCCTAAAGACATGGTTGAACAGGTTCTATGTGATGCAGACCTGCTTCATCTTGGAATGGAGAGCTTCTTTGAATATTCTGATATGCTGAGAAATGAATGGGAATCAATAGAGATCAAAAAAACCACAGAGCCGGAGTGGTTTGAGCTTGGTGAAGAACTGCTTACAGAGCATAGTTTTTTTACACCATACGCAAAGAAAAAATTCGGACCGCAGCAGACATTGAACCTTATTAAGCTTCAGAGGAGCCACAGGAAACTGCTTAAAGAGCTTGATAACCAGTCAGAAAAAAAAGAGAAGCTGCAGTTTGAGAAGGAAAAACTTGAGATTGAAAAGCAGAAGATCGCACTTAGGAAAGATGATGAAAAGCTTGCGGTAGAAAAGGAAAAGATCGCATTCAAAAAGGAATCAGCTAAAGTTGCAGAGCGCGGTATAGAAACCATGTTCCGCAATACAATACGCACACATGTCGAGTTCAGCGCGATGGCCGATAGCAAAGCGAATATTATGATCAGCATAAATACACTGATCATCGGCATTATAGTTACCACACTGCTCCGCAAGCTGGTTGAGTATCCTTATTTAATTGCACCAACTTTCATACTGCTTACTGTATGTTTGGTTTGTATCGTGTTCGCAGTGTTTGTGACTCGGCCAAATGTTACATCGGGTTTATTCACCAAGGAAGATATTGAAAGCAAAAAAACAAACCTGCTTTTCTTCGGAAATTTCTTCAAAATGCCGCTGACCGATTTCCAGTGGGGGATGAATAAGATGATGAGCGATAAAGAGTATTTATACGGGAGTATGGTAAAGGATTTTTATTTCCTGGGGCAGGTGCTTGGCAGGAAATACAAGTACTTGAGAATTTGTTACACAATATTTATGTATGGGCTCATAATTTCTGTTCTTGCTTACACAATAGCATTTATACTGAATCCCGAGCAGCATTCAAAGCCGCTCGACCTGCTGAATTAGTTAGTTGATTAGTTAACTAGTTAATCAGTTAATAGGTTAATAGGTTAATAGGTTAACAAGCTAGTCAGTCAGTAAAGAATTTCACCAGATTCTCTCTTTCGCGCGGCGTGGTTATCACAACAATTTTGCACCCTTTTATCAGAATATGATCTCCTTTTGGACTGTATGACCAATCCTCTCCGGTTGATATTGCAAGTATGAGTGTATCTTTAAACTGCTCCATTTCAATTTCGGAAATTATCTTGTTATGAAACTTTTCGCTCACTTCAATTTCTTCCACCCGCAGATTTTTATCTTTATCAGCCAGCATTTTATCCAGAAAGCTCACTACGGTTGGGCGAACCATTTCGGAAGCCATTCTCATTCCCGCAATAAAGTTTTCGGTAATAACAGTATCGGCGCCGGCTTTTTTCATCTTCTGCTGGTTCGCGGCTTCCAGGCATCGTGCAACAACCCTCACCGAAGGATTGATATATTTCGAGGTCAGGCTGATGACCAGGTTCTGGTTATCATCACCTGTTGACGCAAATATTCCAATTGCGTCGCGTATGCCTGCTTTTTCAAGCACTTCTTCAATATCCGCATCGCCTGCTATCGCATAAACTTCGGGGTATCTATCGGTAACCAATTGTATCATTTCTTCATCTCTATCTATAACTACACACGGCCTGCCGGTTGATACAAGCTCGTGCAGTATCACCGAGCCTACCCTTCCCGCGCCGCAGAGTATATAATGATCTTTTAGCTTTTTGATTTTTTTTTCCATACGTCTTTTTTTAAATGTTTCCTTAAGCTGACCTTCAACAATTAATGCGGTAAAGGTTGAGATAATATATGTTGCCGTTCCTATGCCGGTAAATGCGATAAATATTGTAAACAACCTGCCGTAAGAGCTGTAGGTAAGGTCAATTATCTCTCCATACCCGATGGTCAGAATTGTTATTACAGTCATATAGAGGCAGTCCATTACCGAATACCTGCCTTCACCAACATAATAGTAGCCTGAAGTACCAACAATAAGGATAGTTAAAAGCAGCAAAAAAGGAATCCGGAATTTTCTTAATAATTCTTGCGCCATCTTAATCAAATTTAACGAATTGACTTCATAAAATCAGTGTTATTAGAATTTAAAATGATTATTTTTGTATTCCGGATGAAACAATTAATACTTGTAAGACATGCAAAATCAAGCTGGGATGAAGCCGGCTTAAGCGATATGGATCGCCCGCTGAACAAACGCGGCAGGCATGATGCGCCGATGATGGGCAGGCTGCTGGCGGGAAAGGGTGAAAATCCGGGATTGATCATTTCAAGTCCCGCAAAACGGGCTCTAAGTACTGCGAAAAGGATCGCCGATGAGCTGGGATATGACAGGGAGCAAATCAAAATCAATGATACCCTTTACATGGCTGATCCGGATGATTTCATCGGTGTGATAAAAGCTGTGAACGATAAGATCGGCTGCCTGATGTTATTCAGCCACAATTACGGGATAACGGAATACGCGAACCTATTGACCGGCGAAAACATAGGTAATATTCCAACATGCGGAATAGTAAAAGCAGAGCTTGATATGGATTCATGGAGTGAAATTACAAATACTAAAGGAAAGATGTTATATTTTGAGTACCCCAAAAAATACGCTGATGGAATATAAATTTTTCAACCGCGAGCTAAGCTGGCTATCGTTCAATCACAGAGTATTGCAGGAGGCAAAAGATCCCGCAAATCCGCTTTACGAGAGGATAAAATTCCTTGCGATATTCTCTTCAAACCTTGATGAATTTTTCCGTGTAAGGGTTGCCTCGCTCCGCACATTGCTTGACCTTAAGAAAAAAACCAAAAAAGAACTGAAGTTTGACGCAGAAAAACTGCTGGAGAAGCTCCATAAAACGGTTGTAAAAATGCAGGAAGAATACGGCGATATTTATGTAAACCGTATCAGGCCTGAGCTGGAACAGAATAATATTTTCCTGGTTGATCATACACAGCTTAACCCGATGCAGAAGGAATTTGTGTCGGAGATCTTCAATTCACAGATCGTGCCGCATATCATGCCAATGATTGTCGTGAAAAAGAAGATCACACCATTTTTGAGGAACCAAAGGTTATACCTTGCGGTGAAACTTTCCTCAAAGCAGAGAACGAAACCCGGAAAATCAACCGGCCGCAGGTATATTTATGCTATTGTGGAAATTCCGGTGAACCACCTTGAAAGGTTCATACTGCTTCCGAAAGTGGGAGATAAAAATTTCATCATGTTTCTTGATGACATTATAAGGCTTTTTCTGCCGCAGATCTTTTACGGGTATGTGATACATGAATCATACTCCGTTAAGCTGACAAGGGATGCAGAGCTGTATATTGAAGATGAGTTTTCTGGCAACCTGCTGGATAAGCTGAAGAAGAGTCTTTCAAAGCGCTCAACCGGCGCGCCAAGCAGGTTCTTGTACGATAGATCGATGCCGTATTCATTCCTTAAATTCTTAAAAGAAGCGCTGCTGCTAACCGATGAAGATCTATACCCCGGAGCAAAATATCATAACTTCAGCGACTTTTTCACCTTCCCTAATCCCGGCAAAAAAGAGTTGAATTACAAAGAAATGAAGCCGCTTCGCAGCAAAGAGCTTGATGAATTTCCAAACATGTTCAAAGCTGCAAAAGTAAAGGATTACCTGTTGTACTATCCGTATCAATCGTATGACTATATTGTTCATGCAATGGAACAGGCGGCCCGGGACCCTGATGTTAAATCGATAAAAGTAACACAGTACAGGGTTGCAAAGGATAGCAAGATAGTGAATGCGCTAATAAAGGCCGCGCACAGAGGTAAAGATGTAACGGCATTCGTTGAGATCAAAGCGCGCTTTGATGAAGAGATAAATATCAAAAGCGCAGAAGATATGCAGAAGGCCGGGGTAAAAGTCCTTTACAGCCTGCCGGGGATCAAAGTGCATGCAAAGATCGGATTGATAACAAGAATGGAAGAAACCGGACTCAAGAACTATGCGTATCTATCCACGGGTAACTTCAATGAAAAGACTGCAAGGCTGTATACAGATTATGGATTTTTCACCGCTGACCCACTTATTACCGGTGAAGTGGAACATGTTTTTGAATACCTTGAAGGAAACGATACCGGCTATGAGTTCCAGCACCTGCTTGTGGCACAATACGGTATGAGACAGAAATTCCAGGCAATGGTAGAAAAAGAAATTGAGAATGCAAAAAAAGGTCTGCCCGCAGCAATAACGATTAAGGTAAACAGTCTTGAAGATGAAAGAATGATCAAAAAGCTTTACGAAGCTAACAATGCGGGCGTAAAGGTTAGAATGATAGTAAGAGGAATTTGCTGCCTGGTAACCGGAGTGAAAGATATGAGCGAGCATATTTCCGCTATCAGCATTGTTGATAGGTTCCTTGAGCATGACAGGGTGTATATATTCCACAACGGCGGCAATGAAAAGATATATCTCTCGAGCGCAGACTGGATGAAGCGAAATCTCAGCAGAAGGATCGAAGTGGCATTCCCTGTTTACAACGAAGAACTCAAGAAAATGGTGAAAGATATTGTTAATTTAAAACTGAACGATAATGTGAAGGCGCGGATAATTGATGAGAAGCAGACAAATATGTACCGCAGCAATGAAGGACAGAAGCAGCACCGCTCGCAGTATGAAATTTATGATTACCTTAAAAGCCTCAAAAAGTAATGAACTTCCGTAGATAGCTTTATAGATTAATGATCACTAAACAGCTTTGGTGATCTCAAAGATTGAGATGTCAACTTCTTTTCCCTTAAGCTGGAAGCTGCCAAGCGGCTTGCTTAACATATCATTATCAAGCTTCAGGTGCTTTAGAGCCTCTTCTGATACCAAGAGCTGTTTGTTCAGAACTTTTGACTGCCCCTGTATCCTCGAAGCCGTATTCATAACATCACCGTGAAATACTATCTCCTTGCGTAAATCACCTACCTCGCCTATCACAACTTCGCCGTAATGCACGCCTGCTTTGAAGCCGGGTATAAGCCCGAACTGTTTAACATACTTTTCGCTGAGTGAATCTATTCTATCTTTGATCCCGAAGAAGCACTGCAGGCATGCAGCGCTGCCTGCTGAATTTTGCTTTTTCCAGCTTATAACAACTTCATCTCCTACATACTGGTAAATCTCTCCTTTTGATTGCTCTATAGGCTGGCTGATATCGAAGAAGAAGCTGCTCATGAATTCATGATACTTCACCGGCCCGATGGTTTCGGCAATAGTGGTAGATGATTCAAGGTCGAGGAACATGAAAAATCTCTCTTCCATCTTAGGCTTGTGATACCTGCCGGTGATATAACTTAACAATACTCCTTTGCCAAGCAGCCCGTTCACCTGAATTACCATGTTAGTCATAAAACTGATAGCCAATGCAAACAAGAAAATGTACGGGAACACATTTGTCATAAAATTACTGAAGTCGTTATGCTGAATAGTGGCAATTACTCCGCGTGAATTCAGCATACTTTCATGCACAATCCAGACAAACATTACTGAAAGCGAAATGACTGAGATATAAACAACAGTTCTAACGGCGAGTACAAGCGTGAAGTTGCGTTTTTTGAACTTAGTTTCAAGCACAAATTTTTCAAAGAACGCGCTGAGAAATGATATCATAACTCCCGCTATGAGTCCTTTTACTGCACGCTCGATATCAAAACCGAAAGCAATACATGTGAATAACGGACCGATGATTGCGCCGACTATTGCCGCACCGAATACTGTTTTAATTTTTGAAGAAAAGCCCTGTTTCAACGGGATATATTTATTATTTACTTGTCTATGAGCGTAAAACGCATTAATTTATGAAATTATTTTCAAAATAATCATTCATTTAAGCCTGTTGAAAAGAACAATTCTAATTCTGATACTCGCAGCATCATTCTGCACAAACCTGTATTCCGATTCAACTTTCAGCAAAAAAAATATCAAACCGCGGAAAACTACGGTGTGGCAGGATCTCGGCAATGACCTGAAGTACTTTGCATCGGATTGGGGAAGTTACCTCACGCTGCCGCTTCGAATGGATGGCAAGGATGTGTTAATTACTTCAGCGGTTGTAGGCGGTACAGTTATTACATCTACTTTGGATAAAGATATCAGGAAAGGGATCTCCAGGCAGGGGTATGAAACATATAATCACGATTTCTGGGATGGCCCTACTGCATACGGATTCGTTCAGTACCCTAGTATTTTCGGCGGGGCTTTATATACCATCGGGCTGGTAGCCCGTGAAAGCGAGCTTCGCAAAACCGGCAGAATGATGATACAATCGCTTGCATACTCAGGTACGCTTATAATGGGATTAAGATATTTGTTCGGAAGGCACAGGCCGTTTGTATCTTCCGGAAACCAATACGAGTTTTCCTGGTTCAATTCAGCGGGTGATACACAATCATTTCCATCCGGCCACACAGTTGTTGCTTTTGCTACATCAACAATATTGGCGGAAAAAATAGATACATGGTGGGCACGGGTTGTTTGTTACGGTTTTGCTGCGCTCACTGCTTACGCGCGGCTGTATAACGATAAGCACTGGTTCAGCGATGTATTTTTCGGTGCAGCACTGGGATACGGGACTTCAATGTTCGTGATTAACCGTGAAAGGAAGCGTGAGCGAAAAGAGAATAAACGAAGCAGCAAGGATGGGAAAAAAGGCGGAGGACTGAATTTCTATCCGGGGCTGAACGGTTTTTCGGTAACGTATGGATTCTGATACAGCCTAGAAGCCGAATCCCGTGCCGAAGTAAAATATATAGTTATTCTCTTCAGAGCGTGCGAGCGTGAACCTAAGTGTAATATCCCTGTTCAGCACAAACATATACAAGCCGCCGCCATATGATGCGTGCCATTTTTTAGAGTCTTCGTTTTCAAGAAACACCCTGCCGGTTTCAATAAATCCAAATAATCCGATTGTTTCAGGCAGCAGTAAATTCATTTTGAAAAGCGTAAGCCCAAGCTCTGCTGAAGCAAGCACGCTTGCATCGCCGGCAAAGCGCTCACTTGCAAATCCACGCAGTAATTTTGAGCCGCCGAGGAAAGCTGATTCAAAGAACGGGTAATTCCCGAATACTTTTTCCCCCCGAATCCTCAAGCCGAGAGAGATCCTTTCTTTATAACCCATATAGCCGCGAAGATCGCCTGAAACTTTCCCGAATTGCTCAATTGTATTAAACACCTTTGGATAAATAGAACCCTCAACGCTTCCGTAGTATCCGTTAAATGGCGCTTTATCATAATCCCTGCCATCAATAGTAATATTACCTAACGCGCCCAGCATACTCAGCTTATCGCCGCCGTATGGTTTCATATCATTGTACGAACGCCGCTCGTCTTCGTTCCTCACATTAAAGTACTTAACAATTGCGCCAACCGTTGTTTTGATCCTGTCATTGACGGGAAAAGTTATTGAAGGAGATATGAACAGCTCTTCATGCTCAACCTTGTAATATTCCTCGTCTGCAAGTGAATCGTTTCTTATGGATTGATTGCCCTGCCCAAAATAATTGTTTACTTCAATTCCTGATTTCCGGAATTGAAATGAAAGCGAGGTGTTCCTGAGAAGACCCCTGAAATCATTGTTTATATCAACATACAGTCCGGTGATGCCTTCTTTTTTTGGCGCGTACCCTACGGAAAGTCCCAGTTTATACAGATATGGGTTCATTCGGAATCCATATTTGTAATATGAATAATTGCCGCCCGCAAATATTCCGATATCAGGCGAGTAGTTTACGATAGGGTAGAAAAATGTATTCCCAAATTTATCCGGAGGCATTACAGGGTCGTACCGCAGGTTACCAATTTTTTCTTCAAGCTTATCTTTATCTTCCTTCGAGAGCGTTTTTTTGTTTTTCTTCAGCTCTTTCAGCGGTTTTTCATAAGTGTACTTGAATTTATTTTTATCCGTACTTACATTTCCTTCAGTTCGTGACTTCTTCCCATCATCATAAAAATATATGGTTTCATCAGATTTGTTTATGACGAGATCTTTACCATCACCGCCTATAACTCTGATGACGGGTGCATCCTCAGGTTTACCGCTCACCAGCAGCCGGTCGTCGCCATCCTGCAGGTAGATCCTGATCTCGCAGGTAATTGTATTATCAAAATATTTCTGCCGGGTAATTTCTTCTTTTGATTTTCCGGAATCAGCTGCCGACCTGAAAACTGTAATAAGGGTTTCGTACGCTTTATTACTGCCGGGTAGAACCACATTTCTATCAACATTAAATCCTATCCTCACAAAGTCATCTTTATCGGTAGTGTAGATATCAACTACAGAGTTTACAAGCTCATAATATTCATTTGAAGCCGCCATTAGCTGATCTCTTCTTGACTTCAGCTTTTCCGTGAGCTCTTTACGGGCTTTGTGGTAAACTTCGGGCGGCAAATTCTTCACAGCTTTTTCTATAACATCATTTGTAATCTTAGATATTACTTCGGCTGTAACATCATCCCATGAACTTTTGGAAAGGAATGTGAGGAACCGCTGGTCAAGGTAACGTCCGCTCCATGTCATATACCGCATCTTAGGGTAATCTTCCCCGAAGTTATTCAATTGCGGCAAATTCTGCTCCGCGAAGAACGGAAGCAGGCCGTCAAACTTTGCGAATGCCTGGTCACGATCCAAAGGAAAAGGCTTATACATTTTTTTGCCGGCTTCATCATATCTTATCCATTTCCACTGATCTTTGTGCCTATCCCAATCCCCAAGGAAAATATCAACCAGCCGGGCTTTAAGGAATTCCCTTCCATCCACACTTTCACCTGATTCTTTATTGAGCCTCTCGAACAGTTTGAGTGTGCTTATAACTTTATCTGAGCCTTCGAATTGTTCAGCGGAAGGAACAACCTCCATAATGCCAAGCAGCCCTGCGAACTCCTCACGGTATTCGCCCAGTGCGGGGTCATCGGGCAGCATTGCCAGGGTATATTCGGAGTGATACACACCAACAGCATCAAGTATGGGATTAACAACAAATCCGGCGTATGGATTAGATGAGCTGATCTGGTCCTGCACAACATCTTTTGCAATTGATTCCTGCAATTCAGCGGGAAGGGTTTTCTGCGGATCTTTATCAAGCGAGCGGAATTTGTAAACCTTTCCATCAGTGCCATTGAATTTCAGCGCCTTGGTTTGGAGGCCTCCCCCTTTTTCGTCCGGGGTTAATCCGCCGCCATATTTTGTAAGGTCAATAACTCCAACTTTTACTTTGGTTGTCCATATATCACGCCAATGCGCGCCGAAGAAGAATTCATGCAGCCAGCCTGCTTCATATCGTGAAGCCGGCACAACTTCTTTGTATCCCGAAAACCAGGATGGGTCTGATTGTGAGTAAACGGTACAGGATAGTGAAACCAGTAATACCGAAAGTAACCTTTTGAGCAGGTTTGCTTTCATGAATTCTCCGAGAATTTAATGTTATTTGTATCCGGATAAAGCCGGAATGACCACAATTTGAAACAAACTATTTATTCACTTTATACACTGCAATAACTGCAGATTTACCTTTGCCTTCGTTGCTGATATATAAAGTACCATCTGTTTTGAAAGCGATACCTTCAGCCTGCCTGTGAACAGATGACGGTAATTCCATTTGGCCGAGTATATTACCATCGGCGGAGAGTTCGATTATCATATTGCCGCGGGCAGCAATTACGAAAAATGTACCGGTCAGCGGATTCCTCGAAATTCCCGAAGGATTGAACTTACCTTCCGCGCTGTTATTTTTAATATCTTTAAATGGAATAATGAAACGCGGTTCATTACTAAAGCTCATGCTATTTAGCGAAAAGGAAAATACAACTTTATCTTTTCCGTATTGGGAACCGGGCGTTTCTTTGCATGCAAGCAAAAGAGAATTTGTCTGGCTATCGAAACACAAGCCTTCAACATCATCCTTCGCGCTAAGCTCTGTAGAAAAAGTTTTGTATGTAACAAACTCGCCATCTTCACCTTCTGCAAATTGGTACAGCTTTCCTTTTGATTCAACCAGGTAAAACTTTCCATCAGCAATTGTTATATCTTCAAAATCTCCCTTCACAACCAGCAAACTACCAAGCGAAAATTTCTTAAGAATGCTGCCGCTTTCCGGATCAAGCTCAAAAACATCTGCATACTCATCTCCGTGGGCAAAAAGCCTGTTATCGGGTGTGAAGGTTATACCTGAAATTTCCGTGAGCGGTGAGCTTAGTTTCAGCAGTTTTGGGTCTTCGGCTGATATGCCATACCAGCTTAGGCTGCTGTTCACAGATACATTATTACTGCTATCTTTACTAACGGTTTTTTCGTTTTTGTCGCTTTTTTTATCACTTTTTTCCTTTTTAGTGCCGCATGAAACAAGCGTTACACAGGCAGCAAGGAAAACCACTGCCAGTACTTTTGAGCTTATAATTATCATAGATTTGACAAAATATACAAAATTTTAATGTATTACAATTTACAATTTCAAATGTATGCACCCCGGTTGCAGCCTGCGGAACATTCGGTAAAACGGAGAAGTATAATTCCTAAAGAGATGCATATTGCACTCTTAAGGAGGACATCATGAACGACACAATAACACTTATCAACAACGATAAGTACGGAGCCCCGGAACTGAAAAAGCTCAGCCAGGGATTTACGCTGAAAGGCCTGATTGTGGCAGTTACAATTCATATAGCGCTTATAGCAATTTATATGCTGGCTGCTTATGTAAACCAGTCCAAGGCGAAGGATATTCCCCACAATCCAAGAACACCTGTGGTTATCAGCGAGTTCGACCTGACGCCACCTCCTATTACTGAAGAGGAAATCCCACTGGTTAAGAACGATGAAATTACCCAGAAGGTTAAGGATCTTTCTTCACTGCAGCCGCAGCCGGTAAGAAAAAAAGATGCTGATGATATAGTTCTTAAAACACAGGACCAGCTCAATGATATTAACACAACTACTTCGAGAACCGGCGATACATTGATAGTAGCAGATAACACAGGCAATATAAAAGTTGATGACAATGTAATTAGCGATAAGATAGACAACGTTATAAAAGATGTTCCTAAGGATACTTATACAATGAGCGATGTTGATATAGTACCTGAGTGTATTAACCTTTCACAGGTAAGAAGCCAGATGACATACCCTGACCTTGCTCAGCAGGTTGGAATTGAAGGCAAGGTTACTGTAAAAGTTCTGGTAGGTACAGATGGGGATGTAGTAAAAATTGGTTCGATGACCGGCCCCGAAGTATTTCACCAGGAAGTTCGCGATAAAGCAAAGGAACTTAAGTTCACACCAGGTCTTCAGAGCAACCGCCCCGTTAAGGTTTGGATCAATGTTCCTTTCAGCTTCAAATTGAACTGATAAGAAATGTTATAAAAAACAACAAATAATTCTGAAATAAAAACTTAAACATATGATACTTGTATGTTTAAGTTTTTTTTATCCCCTATATACGTTAATTACATTTTCTCATTTTATCCCTATTTTGAATTTCAAAAACAAAAAGCAGTTATCAATATTTGGAAAGCCCCAGAGAAATTACCGGAAATTTAACTAAGGACAGATACCGCGAGCTGATCGAGGGACTGAATGTCATTACTTATGAGTATGACCTCTTGCAGCACAGGTTTACTTACATAAGCAGGATGGCTGAATCTATACTTGGTTATCCTTCAGAAAAGTGGTTAACCATGCATTTCTGGAATGAACATCTGCACCCTGAAGATAGAGACTGGGCAGCAGAATTCAGCAGGTATCATATTCGCGAGCTTAAAGATCATGAGTTTGAATACAGGATGATAGCCTGTGACGGTTCGGTGAAATGGTTCAAGGATATTGTAACACTCGTATCCGAAAGCAACATTGCCCTTTCGCTTCACGGCGTTTTGATAGATATGACCGAGCGGAAGCAAACCGAAGCCGAGCTGATGGAAAGCAAGGAAAGATACAAAACACTTGTTGAGCAGCAATCGGAAATGATAACCCGCTGGAAACCGGACGGCACTTATACATACGTTAACGAAGTTTTCTGTAATTTCTTTTCTAAAACTAAGGATGAGCTCTTGGGATATTCTTACATCCCCGAAATGCCTGTAGAAGACCTTGAAAGATTCTCAAAATTCATAACCCAGCTCAGTGCAGCAAACCCGGTAGGGCATTTTACCCACAGGGTTATCAGGCCTGATGGAGAAATAAGATGGCTGCGCTGGACTGACACTGCGATACTGGATAGAAACGGAAGAATTACTGAGTACCAGACAGTCGGCAGGGATATAACCGCCCGTAAACGAGCCGAAGAAGCGCTTAAAGAAAGCGAACAGCAGCTTCAGCTTATATTTGATAATGCTCCCATCGGTATGGCGATCACAGATTTCAGCAAAAATTACCTGAAGGTCAATAAGGCATACTGTGATATTGTTGGGTACAGCAAACAGGAACTTATGCATATGACCTTCGAGCACATCACACATCCGGATGACCTGGAACTGGATGAAAATCTTTTCAACCTTTCAATAAACGGAGGGGAGCAGCATCTGCATTTTGAAAAGAGATATATTCATAAATCAGGCAAAGTAGTTTATGTTGAGCTTAGGCTGCAGGTTTTAAAAGATGCTGCCGGTAAACCTTACCAGCAGATCGCCCAGGTAGTTGATATAACCGAAAAGAAAACTGCAGAGCTGAAGCTTAAACAAACCCAGGCAAGGCTTACTGCAATTCTGGACAACCTGCCAAATGTCACAATTTATGAATTCGGAGAAGATGTAAAGTTTGTTTCAGAAAACATAGTTGATATACTCGGATTTCCTTCTGAGGATTTCGTGGTAAGAGGTACTCTTTTCAGCGAGCTGATGCTTCCGGAAGATATTGTAAGGTATGATGCAAAAGTTGCCGAATGGAAGAAAAATGGCGGCAATGGTGTACTTAGCAACGAGATCAGGGTAAGGAACCGGAATAATGAGATAGTATGGCTGGAAGACCATATGTATGAAGTGAAACCGGATAATGCCAAGCCCTTTTATTCCGGCATTATGATCGATATTACACCGCAAAAAAGGGCACAGGATAAAATACGTGAAACCGAAACCAAACTGGCGGCAATTCTGAAGAATCTTCCAAAAGTTGTTGTTTACCAATCAGGCAATAACAAAGATTTCATTTCAGAGAACATTTCCGAAATGACAGGATTCAAGCCGCAGGAAATTCTGAAGGAAAAGTATTTCTTCGGAAGCGTTATACATCCTGACGATATGCAGAATGTGAAAGACTCGCTCAATTCATGGCATCAAAGGAACGATGAAGGAATTCTTATCATGGAGTTCCGCATGAAAAGAAAAGACGATACTTACATCTGGATAGAAGATCATATGTTCAGGGTAACTGATGAATCGAATGGTTCATACTTATCGGGCATACTGATAGATGTTACCGAACGTAAGCTTGCCGAACAGAAGCTGAGCCGCTCATTGAAGGAAAAAGAGCTGCTTCTGAAGGAAATTCATCACAGGGTAAAAAATAATTTACAGGTTGTATCAAGCCTGCTGAAGCTGCAGACCGGTTACGTAAAAGATGAAAACGCCCTTGACCTTCTGATGGATAGCCAGAACAGGGTCCGCTCAATGGCGCTGGTTCACCAAAAGCTTTACCAATCTGCCGATTTTTCTGAAATTAATTTCACTGAGTATTTAAGGCAGCTTTCGGGACACCTGACTAACTCATTCAAAACAAATCCGGAAATTGTTAACATAGATATCAGCGCCGAGAAGCTGGAGCTTGGAATTGACCACGCTGTGCCATGCGGATTAATAGTAAACGAACTTATCTCAAACTCGTTAAAGTATGCATTCCCCAATGGCAAAAAAGGAACTATAAGGATAGATCTGCAGAAGAGCAGTGAGAATGAAATAGTACTTACGATCTCTGATGATGGTGTTGGGTTCCCCGAAGGAATAGATTACAGGAAAACTCAATCGCTCGGGCTGCAGCTTGTAAATACGCTTGTAGGTCAAATTGATGGTGACATTTCGATGGATAATCATGCAGGTACAACATTCCGCATAAAGTTTTGCGAAGAAAAAGCTTCCGTTTAGCCCTTAATATCTTCATAAAACTTTCTGAAATCCCGCCTTATCTCATCACGCACTTTCCTGTAAACATTTAGAATTTCTTCTTTGCTTCCTTTGGCACCAAATGGATCTTCAAATCCGATATGCAACCTGTGTTTTACATCACCTGTAAACACGGGACATGATTCCCGGGCATTATCACAAACTGTAATTACATAATCAAATGATTCAGTAGTGAATGTATCCGCATTTTTGGGGTATTGCGAGCTGATATCGATCCCAATTTCATTCATAACTTCGACCGCATATTTATTTACTTCCCTTTCGGGTCGCGTTCCGGCAGAAAAAACCTCAAAGCCGGGGTCAAGAGTTCGGATAAATCCTTCAGCCATTTGGCTGCGGCATGAATTGCCGGTACACAAAACCAGTATTTTAGCTTTCATTATTCCTAAAAATTGTTGAAATTAAATATGATTCAATTATGTTATTATTTCAAACCATGAATTGATGACAATTCATGAATTGGTCACAAAAAGGGTTAAATGGCAAAAGGATTTATTGTAATACTATTCATAATTCTGGCAATCTTGCTGGGCTGCGGCCAAAAGAGTGATATACCCAGAAGCGATAATAAGCCGGATCTTGATGACTCTGTACTTGTGCGCAGTGACATTAAAAATAACCTGTCTGAAATTGAGGAAACTTACCCTGCGCTGGAGTATGACAAAGTAATTGACGAACACTCGAAGATATTACCGCAGGGCATGTCGATAACAAAGTTCAGGTACTTTGTGGTATTTTCTGATCTTGATGAAGAACTTACCTACAAGCTGATCGATACCGATATGCGTTATACGATCGACGCAATGAGCGGGAATTTCACCAAGAAACTGCCAACTACTGTTACACCAATATACCTTTTTGGAGATTTTGACAAGTACAAAGAGTTCGTGCTGAAAAATTATGATATAGCCGAAGATGATATTTCACCATACGGCTTTTTTAAAATATCGAAAAATGTTATCGTAGTAAGATATGTTAGCTGGAAAGGCAGTATACTTCACGAAATTACACACCGCTTCACCCGCAGCGACTTTCCCACAATGCCTTCATGGTTTGATGAAGGATTTGCATCGCTGAATGAAAAATCTACTTTTAAAGAAGGTAAGCTTGTCGGGGAGTTCAGTTTCAGGATTATTCCCCTCAGGAGAGCTATTGAAAACAACACATATACATCGATTGAGCAAATGATGAAAACTGATGACGAGGAGCTGTATAGCCGGAGATCATCATTCTATTATGCTCAATCAAGATACCTTTTGATGTACCTGCAGGAGAAGGGACTTCTTGAAACATATTACAAAACTTTCAGAGATACATATGCCGAAGATGAAACCGGTATATCCCAGCTTGAAACACTGCTCGATAAACCCATAGGCTCTATAAATGAAGATTGCCTTGAGTACATTAAAAGCTTCAAGCAGTAGCATTTTCAGCAGTATTTCGAATCAGCATTTAGCAGATACTGTTAACCTGCTATCTGATCTGCGGCTTCTTCGCCTGTTACAATTGCGCCTTCCATGAATCCCTGCCAATCTGCCAAATGTTCGCCCGCAAAAAATGTGTTCTTAAACTTTTTCTTCAGCACAGGCATAATAGTGTACCACTGGCCTACACCATATAATGCATACCCGCCTTTAGTGTATTCATCCATTCCCCAATAATAATTCACCTGCCCAAGTATTTTGCTCTTAATATCACCAAATGCAGTTTTAAGCGAGTCATTGATCATGTTTGCTTTGAACTCATCATTCTGCCTGCTCACTACATCGGCTTTATCACCAATTGTATATGATATAAGCGAGCCCTTTGTTCCCTTTTGATTCTTTGTAGCATGGTAGAAATAATGTCCATAAACATCGGTAACCATATCAAAATCCTCATCCTTCCAGAAGCGCTCATCGAACAGAACTGCATGTTTGCAAATACGGGCATACTGCAGCTGGTTAACGGCATCGATCTTTTCTTCGGGCAGGCCGGGGTTCCATTTAATATTCATAAGTGAATACGTTGGCACAGTGCATATGAGGTTATCGCCGGTATATACCTCTCCTGTATGCGAAGTGACTTTAACTTTCCCGCCGGTTTGGTCAACCTGTGTAACCCGGCTTTTCAGGATTATATTCTCCCGCCCGATCCTATCTGCCAGGCTTTCCGAAAAGCGGCTGTTGCCGCCTTTGATCTTGAAATCCATTTCATTTTTTTCGCTGGATTCAGCATACTCTGCAATTGCTGCGTATGCGGATACATGCCTGATGCTTTCCCCGAAGTCAGTGCTATCCAGCAGGTCGCGGATCTGCAGATCCCTTTCTGTAATACCATTATTTACAAGGTATCTCCACCAGTCGATGCGGTCAAGCTTCTTTTTATCTTCTTCCCTGAAATTAGCGTAGTCTTTAATGAGCTTCTCAAATTTAGTTTTCCATTCTGCGGAGTAATCCCACTTGCCTTTAGGGAAATACTCACCGGCAAATGTTAAATGCGACTCAAACTGGTTGTTTTCCAATGTCAGGCCGAAATCATTGCACATACTTATCATTCTTTCATGCGATGCTCCCACCCACTCAGCACCAAGCTCAATAACAAGGTCTTCATCTTTATCTATCTGGTGTGAAAATACCCTTCCGCCAACACGATTCCTGCTTTCAAGTATCACAACCTGGCAGCCCTTCTGTTTGAGTCTATATGCTGCCGCAAGACCAGCAAAGCCTGCACCAATAATTATTACTTTTGGCTTAGCCCCTGCAATTATGTTGAAGCTTCCGGGCAGTATCATGCTTCCTGCTGCAAGCACAGCTGATGTCTTAAGAAAATCTCTTCTTGTTGTCATAGTCTGATTGTTATAATGCTTTTCCGACAAAATAAATTATCAAAATAATATATGATAATGCAAATGCAATGAAACTGTACCTATCCAACTTTTGTGAAAGTACCTCCTTGCCAAGCTTCATGTAATGAAGAGAAATGGTAGATATCAGGATACAGAGGAAAATATAGATGAATGATATATCGTGCAGTATATCAACCAGCGTCAGGCTTTCATTCTGAGGCAGGGTTGAAGTTATGACATACTGGCTCGCAATTGCCGCGAATATCGCGCCCACTGAAAGTCCGAATCGCGGATCAAGATCAAGCGGATTAATGAAAAACGTTAGTAACGATATCAGCACGGAAATGAACAACCCAACAAACAACTTGAAGAACAATCCCTTGCCTTCACGTTCAATTGTGAAATACACTACTACTCTTGAGTAAGCGGAAAACTCGTTTAAGGGAATATCGGGGTCACCGTAATTTGTTTCATAAACATGATCATCTGTCTTAATACCGAAATCCTTGATCTTCCAGCCGTCAACATGAACTTTTTTATCGATCTTGCTTGCAATAGTATCCGCGGCAAATACAAGCTTACTGTTATCTTTGTCAAAATCTTCTATCATTATCTCGATTCTCTGTTCATCAAAGGGAAAATCTGTTACCTGCCATTCCTGTTTTATTGTTGCATTCAGCCTGACAGTCTGGTAGCTTATATTTCCGCGCTTTTCATCGGTTTCGCCGCTCTTGCTGAACTCTGAGGAGTTGATTACTTCAAGGTTTTCAAGAAGTCCAAGGCTGTCTTTTTTGGCATTATACCACAGGTAAAGGTCAACATTCACTTTGTTTGCCGGAAAATCCAGGTCATACACTGAAAAGACGTATGCTCCAACCTTAACAGTATCCGGAGCAGAATTTTCTTCCGCTGCGGCGGTATCATCTTTAACTTCGGATACTTTTTCAGTTTTCTTTAGGTTTGATCCCGGCTGTTTACTGCCGTTTTTTTCCTGCTGGGTGTTTTTTTCCTGCTGGGTGTTTTTTTCCTGCTGCCACAATGCACCGGAAGCAAGTATTAAAAATATCACGAGCGGCACAAAGCTCAAGATCAATCTTCTTCCGGAAAGTTTTCCGAAAACCGAGTATTTTTTTAGCATGTTAACAATAGGTTGATTAGTATTTCAGTTTTACAGCAAGTGTATAAACTTCTTCTGCCAGCCTGTTAAGCCGGCGTTCAGCGTTTTTATCTTTCAGGTTTCCGGAAGGGGTGAATAAATTACTGCCTAAGCCTACTGCAAAGCTGGTAGAGGCAGCAATAGCTCTCAGGTTGTTTACAATACTTATCATAGTAGTAAGAGTGCTGTGCCCTGCGCTTTCTGCCCCCGCTACTGCGATACAGCCTACGGGCTTGCTGCTGAGGTAAGGCGGCTTAAATGCGGAAAGATACTCGAGGTGATCTATCACATTTTTAAATGCTGCGCTTACCGTACCGTGATACTCCGGTGAAACGAATATGTATCCGTCAGCTTCATGTATCTTAGCCAGTATTTTCGCAAATATTGGCGAAGGCCCTTTTTTCATGGCAGAGTAACTGAAAATTTGCAGCTTCAGCTCTTTGATATCAATGAGGGAAGTAACTGCACCCAGCATCATAAGCTTCTTTTCAGCACATTTTACCAGCTTCAGTGATGATGAGCCGGCATCCAGACTTCCGCCCAGGCATACTATTTTTATCTTTTCCATTTTAGTCAGCAATTATAACAATTGTAAATTTAAGAAATTAGTCAGAATAGCTTAAACGAATAACTAGTTGGCGAAGAGATGTTTTAGATTTAAGACATATTTGACCTCACCCCCTAACCCCCTCTCCTGAAAGGCTGTCTCTTATACACATCTGACGCTGCCGACGACGGA
>JACSRQ010000073.1 GCA_014879675.1 Ignavibacteria bacterium | reverse complement strand
TGGATTCTCAGAACTCCAACCGGTCTTATTTTTCAGAAAGTTTGCTGCCTGTAATTTTTCATCAGGATATCCAAGCCAAAGCATAGCAATTGAATTAAGAGTAAGTATATTTTCAATTGTGCTCTTCCTGTAATCACCGAACCAATATGCATAATCTGGCACAAATGATGTATCTATTATACCGGGTAAAAAACCCATTTTCAGGAATGCAATTCTGAGTTGAGGTGATCTTGGGTCTTTGGTTAACAGTGAAAAACACTGTGCCCAGAATTCAAACGAGTTGATTCTTGCAAATGGTTCATAATTATTTAAACCGTACCAGTATTCAATTTCACCGGTTGACAGGAAATCTTTTCCCGTAATGAAGTTCAGGCTCCGGATATAATTAGCTTTTTGATTTTTTGCTTTATAGCCTTCGGAATATAAATCCATGTTACTTATGGCAGTAATTGTTGCTTCAATAAATCTGCGACCGAACAATGATGATAAAGGACTTGGTGTTTTAGAACTGAATGGTTTAACATACCAGGTCTTATCTAATCGGAGATAAGTAGTATCAAAATTTACAATAGTATCACAACCTTGGGCTAGGGAACTCATTTGAGAAATTGTTACAATTTCTTTGTCTCCAAATTCATTCTTTAAATAGTGAGAAAGCATGTAACCTTCACCTTCGCTATTTCCTTCATCCTTAAGCATTCCGCTCTTGATGGTTTTTTCATCTATTAAATGCATACCACCATAGAATATCAGAATATTTTCACCCGGATGTTCATCCATATATCCTGATACCTTTTCCCCCAGCACACTATCCCGCACATTAACAAACCATAATTCGCCTTCTCTGTTAGTCTTGGTTTTTAACGGAACTTCATAATCTTCAAAACCCTTAATTTTAAAAGTAATATGTCTTCCCCGGGCATTCAAACGATTTACCCTGGAAAATACTGATACAAGTCCTGAACAAAATTCAATATCTTCTATATTAGGGAAATAGCCATACCCGTATTTCAGAATCTCATGGAAATTCCGTTCATTGATAGTATCATTCAATAACTCAGAAATACTACTTTCGCATTCAAGTATCAAAGTAATATTGTGTGCTGCGGAATCCCGCCTTACAATATCAAGCCAGGCATTTAAAACATTTATAACATTTTGGGAATAAAAAGGCAGGTGGTGATTCATATCTCCAAGCATTACTGCCCGGTGCGTCTGGAGGAGCTCAGCAACATAATATTCAGGTTCCCTTTGCTGTGCAAAAATAAAAGAAGTAATAAAAAATAAGATTAGAGTTATTTTTTTCATAACATACTATACAAAAATAACACATAATTTAAAGAATTGTTCTGTAACAAATAGCTCTTAATGAAACAATTGCATTAAATCCGAAATCAACAATCCGAAATCCGCAATCCCTACATTCTTTCCGGCGCGGTGATGCCTATGATATCGAAACCATTTTTCAGCACTGCCTTCACGGCTTCGCAGAGCTTCAATCTTGAGTATGATAGCTCCTTCGCTTCAGCATCTATCACGCGGTTGTTATGGTAGAACCTGTGATAATTCTCCGCAACTTCGTTTAAGTACGTTATCACCTTATGCGGCTCGTATGTTACAGCAGCCGAAGCAACGGTTTCCGGGAAAACTGTGAGTACCTTCATCAGGCTCAGCTCTTCAGGGGTTTTGAGCAGGTTAATATCGGGAACAGTATTTTCTCCGTACTCGGGGAAAACATCTTTTGCATTCCTGAGTATGCTGCTAATTCTTGCATGCGCGTATTGCAGGTAAAATACCGGATTCTTATCTGATTCCTCTTTTGCCAGTGCGATATCAAAATCAAGATGCGTGTTCACGCTGCGCATAACAAAAAAAAACTGTGCAACATCAGCGCCAACATCATCTATAAGGTCATCCAGATAGTAAACATTATCGGAGCGTTTGCTCATTTTTACCGGCTTGCCATCCTGCACAAATGTTACCATCTGGTGGATAATTACTTTTATTTTCGAGGTATCATAACCAAGTCCTTCCATGCCGGCAAGCACTTCTTTATATGTATCACCGTGATCAGCCCCGAAGATATCGATTATCAGGTCATATCCACGCTGAACTTTATCTATGTGATAAGCCATATCCGGCAGCCTGTATGTAGGCTCGCCGGTTGCTTTAACAATTACTTTATCCGCGGCATCCTTTTTATTTTTGAGCAGTTCACTTGTTTTCAGCCATACTGCGCCGTCTTTTTCGTATGAGAGTCCGCGCTTTTTGAATTCTTCAAGCGTTTCTTTTATCTTACCTGATTCATACAGAGAGCTTTCATTGTAGAATACATCGTGGGCAATACCAAGCCTTTCGAGGGTTTGTTTTATCGCGCCAAAACACCAGTTCTCCCCTGCTTCGCGGAATACTTTATCATCGGAATCGATCAAAGCATCGCCATGTTCCTTCTCAAGTACAGCGGCTATTTCACCGATATACTCTCCTGCATAACAATCCTCCGGCAGCGGGTATTCAGATTCAAAGATCTGCCTGTACCTTGCATAAACTGATCTAGCAAGGTTATCCATTTGTTTGCCTGCGTTGTTGTAGTAATATTCCCTTGTGACCTTGTACCCTGTCCACTCCAGCAAGTTTGCAATTGCTTTGCCCAGCGCGGTCTGTCTGCCATGGCCTGTGTGAAGCGGTCCGGTCGGATTCGCGCTCACCCATTCCAGGTTTGCTGTTTTACCTGCGTTAGTAGCTGAGCTGCCAAAACTCTCTTTGTTAGTTAAAATTTCTGCAAGCGATTCGCGGTAATATTCATCGGAGATTAAAAGATTGATAAATCCCGGACCTGCGATATTTGCGCTCTTGATATACTTATCATCGCTGCCAAGTGAGCTTATAATAGTTTCGGCAAACTCTTTTGGATTTCTACCAAGCTTCTTGCCGTACATCATTGCGGCATTGCATGAGATATCTCCATGCGTTGGATCTTTCGGCCTTTCAAGTATAACTGAGGGCTCTTCGACTCCAAGAGAGATCAGAATATTCTTTAGCTTATCCGTTACGTATTGTTTTATATCCAATGTTAGTACGCTTTTAAAAGTTTATAAAGCAAGAAGGGTTCAAAACGAACCCTTTCAATATCATTGCTGTTTCCGAATGGCAGGTTTAACCCTCCGCGGAAGCTAAATTTATTAAGCAGTAACGGCTTCAGCCTGTCCAGCGGTAACGCCAAGTTTTCCTATTGATTCATAGTCCATTCCGGCAAATGCAGGTACCTTGGCTGCAATATCATCAAATACTTCTTCGGTATTAACGTATCCGAAATCATTACCAAACACCTTTGCCATCTGCTGAATTACCTTCCATGAAGGACGGGTATTGAAGCGCATTCCTTTGGTCCACCTGTCATTATGCGCGCCGAACTTATCGAGCCTGCTCACGGCAAAATCACCGGGAAGTCTTTCCTGCTCAAGCGAGGCAACTGCCGGCCTGAGGCGCTGTACCCTGTTCTGGAAATTTACAACTGTACCGTTTATCTCTGCATATGAAGAAGCCGGGAAGATAACGGTAGCCTTGCGGCTGTGTTCATAAAAATTGCTGATCTGCAGCACGGCAACTTCGATTGACTTGGCAATTTCATCTGTTCTTTCAAGCCTTCCGATGCTGTCATTCATAACATAAACCATCTTTATCTGCTTGCTTAGTATCTTATCGATGAACTTCATATTGATCGGCTCAATGCCAAGCAGATTCAGTCCGGTTGAGTTTGGAGTTTTATCTGCCCTTATAAGCATTCTTGCATCTTCACCCTGGATATTGGGTATATAAACAATGTTATCTGTGCCAACTATTTCTTTAGCAAACCTTTGCAGCACAAAGTTATCTTCAAGTGTTGAGTATGGCGAAGCTATGAATGCTATTTCTTCAGCCTTGTAATTCTTAAGCTCTGAAATAACTCTTGCTATTGCATCATCCCAATCAACCTGCCTGAGCCCGTCATTATCCGCCGATACATCTTCTTCGCGCATCATTGGCGAGTTTACGCGTGTAGTTTCGTCATTAACAAATCTATATGTATCAAGCCTGCCGTGATCGCACATCCAGTATTCATTTACATCCATGTTCTCGCGTGGGATAAGCCTCTTTATGATATTATCTCTCACCCATATTTCATCATTACAGCCGCGTGCGCAGCCAACACAAACGCTATCGGTATGGCTCATATCCCAAACCCTTGCGCGGAACCTGAAATCGCGGCTGGTTAAAGCGCCAACCGGGCAAAGCTCAATAACATTCATTGAAAACGGATTATCAAGCTGTTTGCCGGGGAAAGTTTCGATGGTAACTTTTTCTCCGCGGCTTACAAAAGTAAGCTGTGGATCGCCAACAACTTCTTCGCAATATCTAATGCAGCGCGAGCAGCTTATGCAGCGCTCCTGGTCAAACATTACATTCGGGCCAAGCTCAACGCGTTTATCTTTGTGATTCTTCTCTTCATCAAACCTTGATTTGCCGATGCTGAATTTATAAGCATAATCCTGCAGCTTACACTCACCTGCTTCATCACATATTGGACAATCAAGCGGGTGGTTGATCAAAAGGAATTCCATTACGGCATTGCGCATATGCACAGCCTTTGGTGAATTGGTATATACAACCATTCCTTCCGATACATTGGTTGCGCAGGCGATCATTCCCTTGGGTGCCTTCTCAACTTCCACCAAACAAATGCGGCAGTTGCCTGCTACACTGAGTGATGGATGCCAGCAGAAATGAGGAATATCTATTCCTGCATCTTTGGCAGCCTGTATAATAGTTTGTCCCGGTTTAAACTCTAATTCTTTTCCGTCAAGTTGAAATGTAGGCATATTAGTGAATATTTCTCAAATTTATCAGTAAATTTACCTGTTTTAAAGGGTTTTATCAATATAAATATTATTCTGAAAGTTGAAAATAAGGGGAAAAATGAGTGTCAAACCAAAATAAGTTCAGCGGATCATTGAACTTCGGTGGCTGCTTTTCTTTTTGCCAGCCTGTGTTTGATGAATTTGTAAATTCCCGGTGAGATCGAAATGAATACTATAATTATGATAACTTTATCAATGTGCTTCTCAATTCCCGGAACAGCACTGCCGAGAAAATACCCCAAGAGTGTCATGCTCATAACCCATGCGATACCGCCAACAATATTGTATTGAGCGAATTTCCAGTAGTGCATTTGTGCAATACCTGCAACCGTGGGAGCGAAAGTCCTGATTATTGGCATGAACCTGGCGATTATTATAGTAATACCACCGTGTTTTTCGTAAAAATTATGAGTTTTTATCAGGTAATCTTTGCGGAAAAAGAAGGACTTTTCCTTTTTGAAAAGGCGAGGGCCCGATTTTGCACCTATCCAGTAGCCTGTTGCATCGCCAAATATAGCGCAGGGGATCAATATCAGGTTCAGATACCAGATATTAAGCAGAGGCTGACCTGTAACGGGATCAGGGGTAGCAGCGAATAATCCGGCTGTAACCAGCAGCGAGTCGCCTGGCAGGAAAAAGCCTGCCAAAAGGCCGGTTTCCGAAAATATGATGATTGCCATGCCAACATAGCCCGCCCACATTACGAGCGATTTTACATCATATATCTGGTGGAGTATTTCTTTAATGAATTCCAATGTAGGTACAAAGATACCAAAAATACCGTGGACTCGCAATGAAGGAGAAATTTGTTCATATAATTTTAACATAGAAAGTTATCCTTAAAATAAGCTATAGTAAAGCTTTTACATCTATTTACATTTCGTACAAACCTGATTACAAAAGGAATACTATTTTTGTATCAAGTAATTAAACTTAATAAATGATCTGACAATACCGGTTGATTCTGAAACAATTGCAGTTAACTTAACCAAAAGGAGAAACACATCATGTTCTATCTGAAGATAATCAAACCGGGAAGATTTTTATTTGCAGCGCTGATTTTTGCAGCATCAGTTTTTTCGGGTTCAGCGTTGTTTGCGCAGGGAGATGACGGCTCAGGCCGCGGGGATAAACCCCCGAAAGACGGACCGCCGCCGATGAGAATGGATGAAAAGCGTTCACCAGAAGATATGGCAAAAAAAATGAGTGGCATGCTTAAGGAAAAGCTTGAGCTGAGCGATGACCAGTCAACACAGGTGTATGATATAGTTTTGGGATACGCACAGACGCACGACCGCGAAAATTTTGACAGGAAAGAGCTTGATGGAAAGATCGAAACTGTTCTCAGTGAAGTTCAAAAAGAAAAATTTCATGAGTTCATAAAGAACAGGCAGAAACTTGATCATCCACCGGGACCCGGCGAGAACAGAACTGAACCTAACAATGAAGGTATGAAAACGAATGAAGATCTGAAACAGGATAACTATGACTCTCCTGGAATAGATGGTGATAAGCCGGGCAGCAATGATAAACAGAAAGATCAGATGGAAGAACGTAACAGATCGAATCCGGAACATTTTTAAATTGAAATGGTATAACATATAAGCCCGGAGATAAGACGCCGGCTTGAGAAATACAGAAAATAAGTTTTACATTTTTTCATTCAATTCTTCAATCTCACCAATATCCTCTGTTGCCGCAATAGTAACCCAAATTACTTTGCGGCTTTTTTTTTTTCACATCCGGCATTCATCGCTCTAATTATAAC
>JACSRQ010000171.1 GCA_014879675.1 Ignavibacteria bacterium | reverse complement strand
TCATTTAAAGGTTTAAATCACCTAAATTAAATCCTTTATTATATAATATATAAAAATTGCCGATATGATGTTAAATGTCGGAATTTCAGTTAGATTCAAAACGCACTTGCTCCCGATTCACGGTATTCGGCATTTCTCTTTTGTGCGAATCCGGCTTTTTGCGCATATATAGAGTTGAAAAAATTCCTTTCCGGGCTAATTCAGTTTAGCCATTAAAAAAGGCAGCGCTTTTAGGCGCCGCCTTAAAAAAGAAATCCACATTTCTTATTTTACTTTACAAGTACCATCTTCATAGTTTTTGCAAACTTTTCGCCGGTTGTGCTTACTGCGTCTATCCTGTAGATGTACACGCCTGAAGCAAGGTCTGTGCCTCTGAACTCTGTTGTGTGGAATCCGGCTGATATGCTGCCGTTAACAAGTACCGATACTTCCTGTCCGGTCAGATCATAAACCCTGATAGATACCTTCGCGTCAAAAGGAAGCTGGTAATCTATCTTTGAAACCGGGTTTGAAGGATTGGGATAGTTCTGGCTCATTTCAAAACTTACGGGCTTACCTACAACCAGCTCTGAAGCGTTTGAAGGATTGAAGTATTCATAGTTACCGTTGAAATCAACCTGCTTTATCCTGAAACGGTATGTACCGTCATTAAGTTTTTTATCTTCGTATGAATAAACATTCTCAACCGAAGTTGTGCCTGCGCCTTTAACGAATCCTATCTTTTCCCAGGTACTGAAAGTACCTTCAGAGTTTTTGCTGCTTCTTTCGATATCAAATCCGCTGTTATTAAGCTCTGCTACGGTTGTCCATCTTAACTTTACATCCCTTTTAGCTACCGAGGCCGAGAACTCGCCAATGGTAACGGGCAGTGGATTAGAATTTGATGCACCAATATAAAACTGGTTCGCTGAACCGCTGCCGCCGAGATCTGTAATGCTCATGCCTGATCTTGATACTTCCGGCTGCGCACTTGTGCCTGTTCCGCTTAAAAATGAACCGCCTGCTTTGGTGTTTCCTTTAACAATTGTCAGGCCGCTTACATCGCTTACGCCTTCAAGTCCGTCTGAACGAAGTTTCATTGTAATTGTTTTGCCGCCAAGATCCCATCCATCTGACTGCAATACGCTCCAGGACATATTGCTGCGCTTGTTTATAGTGACTGCGCCATCTGTGAACGGTGTGATAGTTGTTGAGCCCGCTGCATTGCTATGGCTTACTGAAAGCTTGCCGCCCTTTGTGATGCTTGAATTGCTGAATGCTATATAAACCGCACGGCTGTTTGTGCTGTTGCCCATCGGGAATGCCATGGTTGAGCTGGTGGGCAGTCCTGTTTTCGGGAACCACCTATCGAATGAGCCTGTGCCTGTCATAAAGCCAGATGTATAGCTAATTGAGCCTGCATTGGTTTCTGATGAACCAAGAGTGATCCTGTTTGAACCAAGCTCAATATTACCCGATGTCATCTTCAGAACGTTTGCTGTTCCTGATGAAATATTTATGTTTGATGAGCCGCCTGTTGATGATAGTACAACTCCTGCGGAGTTTACCGTCATGCTGTTGATGTTCAAAGCACTGCCGTTTAGTGTAATGGTTTGTGACTGCGAGCCGATAAGATTGAGGTCAGCATAGTTTGAAAATGAACTTGAAAGCACCGCGCCGGAGCCAAATGTGAAGTTGCCGCCGACCTGGAAATCAAATGCTGATGAACCGTCATTTTCAAGAAGCGTGTTTGAAAGCTGAAAATTCTTTTTGATAAGTATGTTCGCACTGCCAATCGTGAACCTGTATGTGTGGTTAGCTGATGAGTTAAGAAGCAGGTTCTCAAAAGTTGCATGAGCCGGTATGTAAGGAAGTGATGCTGTAAATAAAAACTCAAGCGAAGAACCCGGGTACATGTTACCGAATACCGGCATATCGCTGGAGGTTTGACCGATAACAATTTTCGAGCCGCTTCTTACATCCAGATTGCCTGTCAATGTGCCGCTGTTTATTGTCTTAAAAATCGTTGTATTGGTGCCATCGCCGATAATTACTTTTGAATTATCGCCGCTTACTATCCAAAGCTGGTCTAATGTTACTGTTGCCTGGTTCTTTATTATAAAGTAACTGTATCCATCTGTAAAGTTTGAAGGTTCTGAACCGGAACCGTCGGGATTAACACCCCAGTTTGTTGTGCTGTTAAGCGCGCCGCTGCCGTCATAATAATAATATGTAGCTTTTCCAAAAGACATGATGTCAACATTATCAATTGCGAAGCTGGGATAGTCGCCTGAACCGGCGATATTCCTTGAGATCCAGCGGATCTGAACTGTGCTCTGGTTGCTGCACTCCGAAGGAAGCTCTACAGCGTAAACTTCACGTTTCTGTTCTGATGTTGTTGAAGAGGTCTGTGTTGTTGTGCTGTTATAATATACTACCGAGTTCACAGATTTAAATACACCCGATGTGCCGACCCTGTACTGAAGCTCAACGCCGTTTATCCTGGTATTGGTTGAACTGTTGTAAGGATTCCTTATAGTTGATATTGCATATTCAACAACCACGTTTGTATTGCCTGTGGTTTTTAGCGCAAGAACCAGCGCGTTATCACCATCTGCTGCGTTCAAAAAACCGATCTTACCGTTGTAGTTATATATACCTCTTGTTGAGTTTGATGCATAACCTTTCGAAGTCATGCTGACGCTGCCGGTGGGTGCGTTAAGATTGTACATGGTATTCGTTGTCGAAGCTACCTTCCAACCCTGCCAGCCTGCCGGGAATGTAGTTGAGTTGTGGCTGAGTGATGAAAAATCAGTCCAATACGGCACCTGCTGAGGTGTAGGATTAGTCTGTGCATTCAGCAATACATTGAATGATAATGAGATAAGTGTTAAGAGAGTGAAAAGCTGTAATGTGGATTTTTTGTTCATTAGTAGTTTAAATAGATAGATTAATTATTAATAATCTGTCTGCTATTTTTCCCTACTAACTTTTTTGTATGTACAAAGATACCTGTTTGTAACACCCGAGTTCAATATGGTACTACACGAGTTCTGAAATTACCTCCAAAGCCGATTATTTAATGTTTTCACTGTAGCTGATCAGTAACCGAAATGGCGTAGGATTTACAGTTAGAAATATGAAGTGCAAACGGCAGAATGTGAAGTTTAACTATTGTTTTATAGCAAGATATGACTTCGGCAGGGCAAGCACTCTTTCGGTATGGATAAGTGAATCAGGGAAGAGGCGGGAAAGCTCTTGTTTTTTCAGCAGGCGGATTGAATCGATCAGTTCAGCAGCTTCTACGCTGCTGCTGCACTTTTTGAACCAACCCAGGTTGAAATTCCTTGCTAGAAAAAGTTTTAAAAAGCGGGGGAGTAGCTGAAAAAACGGGAACAAAAAGTGCGGCTCAATTGCTATCCAATATGCGGGAGTTTGCACAAGGTAGGATCTGCCAATTCGGGCTATCTCTCCGGCAGCCTGCTGCCGCTTCGCGGGGTTTGGAATATGCTCGATCATCGAATTTGAAAAAACTATATCAAAACTCTTATCGCCAAACACATCCAGCATTGAAGCGTCTGCTTTTACATAGTTGTACTGCGGGTTAACTTTTCGAGGCGTATCTTCAATATTGGTAATTGTAATCTCATAATCTGGATTGCCAAGCAGACCCATTTGCTTCCAGTAATTTTCAGTGCCGCCAACATCAAGCACTCTGACGGGCTTTTCATATTTATCCGCCAGCTCCAAAAACAGCTTTAATCTTTTTCTTCTGAATGAATTCGCAAGGGAAGTGCTTCGTGTATTATCAAATAATCTCTTTAACAAATTATTTCCTGAAATATATCAAACACCCTTTTGACATTTGACATTTGAAATTTGAAATTATGCCTCACACTTATTTTACCAAAACCATCTTCTTTATCGATACAAATTCACCCGCTTCCAGCCTGTAAATATACACGCCGCTGGCGTATTGTGAAGCATTCCATGAAGCTTCATACCTGCCGGGTGAAAGCGCTTCATTCACCAGCACCGCCGTTTCTCTGCCGGTAATATCATATACAACTAGATTAACCACACTTCCCGCATTAACTCCGGCGGGAATATCAAACTTGATCTTAGTTACCGGATTAAACGGATTCGGGAAATTATCGTACAGCATAAACTTATCTGGAATGTTACTGCCTATCTGCGTAATTCCAATTACCTGTGTGTTAAACCGCCATGTAACGCTCCACGGCCCGAAGCCGCCAACGTTGAATGCGCGCACTTTCCAGTAATAGCGCGAGCTGCCATTAAGCTTGCCTGCAGGTATTGTGTATTGTGATGGAGTTAACGTAGTATCTATTAATGTGGTATTAAAAAATGAATCAACAGAGACAAGTACTTTATAACCGTTTGTGCCGAAAACATCGTTCCAGTCAAGTGTTGGGGTGAGCAGCTGATTTGTTGCTCCATTCGGCGGCGAGATCAGTGATGGCGCTGCAACGGGGGGCGATGTTATGGTGCGGAATTTCCATGTTTGTGAATACGGACCGGTACCAACAAAGTTCGTTGCATTTACCCGCCAAAAATATGTGGTATTATTCTGCAGCAGCCCGCCATTTATAGTGAGTTGTGAAAACGTATATCCGCTTTGATCGTGGAGCAGATTTGTAAAATTCGAATCAGTTGCAAGCTGTATCCTGAATGATGCAGCAAACTGGACGCTGTCCCAATCTAGCGTAGGTGTAGTTGAAACATCAATAGCATTGTTGGGCGGATCCACAAGCTGCGGTGCAAGCGGAATTGCAATAATCGTTGTGAATCTTGATGGCTCGCTCCATGGACCAGTACCAATAGGATTTGTTGTTCTTACGCGCCAGAAATATCTCACATAATTTGCCAGTACACCCGAACCAACCTGGTACAGCGGAGTATTGAAGCTGCCTGCATCAATAAGTGTTGTGGCGAATGTTGAATCGGTCGAAAGCTGCATTTGGTAAGCTGTGGATGATATATCTTCAACCCAGGTAAGCAGGGGAGTGAGGCTGACGTTTCCGGCATTGTTCCCAGGCGAAAGAAGTGTTGGTGCGGCAGGCATTCCGATTACCGTTGTGAAATTGAATTTAACCGACCATGGCCCTTCACCTGCGGGATTTGTCGCGCTAACGCGCCAGTAATACCTGAAATTATTCTGGAGCTGCGGATTTGTTAGATTAAAAAATGACTCTGTGATATTCGTATAATCCACCTGCGGATTCGAAAATGATGTATCAAGCGAAGCCTGGAGCCTATAGTAAGTTGCAGGAGAAGTGCTGTCCCAATCAAACGATGGCGTTAGCGGTACATTCGATGCTCCGTTCACCGGAGAGATGAGTCCGGGCGCAAGCGGCAGAGCTACAATTGTCCTGAATCTGTAGTTTACCGACCAGGGTCCAACGCCTCCGGCGTTCTCGCTTCTAACACGCCAAACGTACGGCTGGTTGTTTGTTAATATTCCTGCCGGTACTGTTAACGTGCTGAACTCAACCTGCGTGGAATCCAGTAGCGGTGAAGTATATAATGTATCGTCATCTATCTGTACCTGGTAAGTTTTTGCAGTCGTAACTGAATCCCAATCAAGCACTGCGGTCACACTCACATTTACCGCGCCATTTACAGGCAGCAGCAGGTTTGGCGCAGAAGGGATCGGGAAACCACCTCGCGTAGTGTAAATTATATTTCCGTTTGAGCCGGCGATCCATCCGGTTTGTGCGTTCACAAATGAAACACCATTGAACAATTGCCCCGTCAGCCCGCTTTCCTGTGTTACCCAGCTTGCGCCGCCATTGGTTGTCCTTATAATTGTATTTCCATGCGCAGAGCCTGTGCCTGTTGATGCATTTACAAAACTTAGATTGGTAACCCTGTTTGTCGTGCCTGAATTCAGCAATACCCAGTTCACTCCGCCGTTGGTTGATTTAACTATCTTGCCATTTTCGCCTGAAACAAACAAAGTATTCGCATCAATTATTGCCAGACCGGAAAACAGGTCAGTAAGCCCCGTGCTGTATGAAGTCCAGTTATCCCCGGTGTTAGTGGTTTTGATTATTGTACCATTACTGCCAACTATAAATCCCGTGCTTGTGTTTAGGAATTTTACATTATAAAGAAATTCTGATGTACCCCCTGAAACAGGAGACCAGTTATCCCCCGAATTCGTAGTTCTGAGAATTTCACCTGCGTTTCCGCAGCAGAAGCCTGTTTGAGCATCGGCAAAGTAAATGCTACGGTATAAGCCGCCCGGATTTGGAAGCGATACCCATGTATTTCCTTCGTTGGTAGTCCTGATAGTTGTGTAGTTGCCGCAAATATACCCTGTAGTTGAATTTAGGTAGAATATGCTGTAAAGGTGTTCAGTCGGTGCAGTTTGCGAAAACCAGCTTACTCCGCCGTTTGTAGTTTTCTTAACAGTTCCATTGAGACCCACTGCGGTGCCTGTATTGGCATCAATGAACAGGATGTTATTCAGGTCGGTAGTCGTGCCCGATGGCTGAACGATCCATTGTGATAGCGATACTGTAGCCATCACAGCCAATGCTGCAATTATGTGAAGTATTCTTCCCATCATTTATTATCTTAAAATTGCTAATTTCTGAATAGAAGTTTCGGTCTTTCCGCCGCCTTCGAGTATAAGCTTGTAAAGATAAATACCATTGGCCATTGTTTCACCATCATTATCCTTACCATCCCAGTAGATTTGGTTAAACCCAACTTTTGCGGGTGAATTGAGGTCTTTTATCAGCCTGCCGGCTACGGTGAATATCTTGATGGAACACTTTTCGGGTGAATCGGCTGCAAACAGATCGAATGTGAAATATGTATCACCCATCATCGGGTTTGGATAGTTGAACAGGTTACGCACGGCAAAATCATGGCTTACATACGCGTTATTTACAACAGTATCCTTATTCCCATCTTTATCCGCGCCATAATACTGGAACAGGTGCGAACCATCGCCAAGATCTGGTTTGTACGAAACAGTTACTTTCAGATTTCCTTCGTTTACAGCGTTAAATGTAATTGCCGGGTTAAGCTGCCCTGCAAAATTATAATAAACCCTTTTGCCATCCTGCCTGATGAAGATATTTGTTGTATCTTCCAATGAATACGAAAGTTTGCTGTCATCGTAAAACTTGAAAAGTATATCCGGCTTCGCCCTGATTATATCTCCGTCCATTATTTTTTCGCCATCGTATGTAACTACTATTGAGGGACCGGTTGAATCTCCCACAATAACAATATCGGTGAATGCAAAATTGTTGAACGGGTAATAATCGTTCTGCTGGTTCAGCATCCCTACTTCAAAATTGATATCAAGTGTATCGATTGTAGTTTCAGGATCTTTCAGCCCGTTGGTATTAAATGTAACAGAAGAAGTGTAGCTGCTATCAGGCTGCAAAGGAACATATACCGTATCAGTTTTTAATACTGCCAGACCGTTATATGCATTGGCAGTCCACCTATAAACAATTGTACCTGCGGGGACGAACCCGATATTGTAATTCTTTACCGATAGTGTCACTTCTGCGCCTTCGTTTAAAATGGAATCACTCTTAACGAATGAATAATTATCCGGGATGATCTCAGCAGGCGGTGTGTACTTGAAGTAAAGCGACCTGAACTCGGGTGATTCCAACCCCGCCAGTGTATCTATCTCAACATTTGCCGTAAGCTGAAGCTCGGGAAACAGGAAGCTGTTTACTGTATCAATTAAAGTCAGATTGTTTGTGCTGAGATTTGAATAAAGCGGCACAACATTCCCAAGTGTATTAACTCCGCTCACATCAAAGTTTACGAATGAACCTGCCGGCAATAACCTGTTCCACTCAAAATATTTCCACCTGTGCGCAGGTCCTACATTGAACCGCAGAGTGCCTTCGGTAGCAAGAAAAGTTGACTGCACTGTGGCAATTGAAGGGCAGTATCCGTTCGGACAGGAAGGGTCTGGTATATTAAACTCTTCAGCCCCGGGTATAGGCGGTGAGTTCAGCACCCCAATAAATGCCCATGTGAAAAATGCGCCGAAAGTTGTAACTGAATCAACCATTGTACTGCCGAATTGTTTGAACTTCAGTTTGCAATCTGCATGCAGACTATCAGAAGGATTCGCGTACGACGAAATAGCTGTCATCAAATAATGGGTGGTATCAAAAGTATTCAAGAATGCCAGCACGCTATCGGAAGATTGCGGGGTAGTCATAGCGAAGTTCCTGAACTCAACAAGCTTGCCTGTTAGCTTCCTTGCTTTAACCAGGTTCAATCCGGGGAAACTGCCGCCATCTATAAAAAACTGGCGACCCGGCAAAATGAAATATGATGCCTCTGAGCCGTTGTTGCCGTATGATTTCACCTGAAGCTGTCCGGGTGAATTAAGCAGCCGGTATCCCGTTCCATTATAAAATAAACCGCTTATGCTGTTAGGGTTATATTGACCCGGATACCTTGTATAGAGCGTAACTACAGAATCACCCGTTGCAAGCTTAGAATTACTGTTGTTTCTGCTGCCCGGCAGGTAGTTAACACCCGGGTTGTATAAAAATCTTTTCGTTTCAGACCATCCTGCGCTATCGCCGTTTATAACCGCATTCGTTCGCCAGTAATAGACAATGTTCGTATCCGGCTGCGGTATTTTGTACATTACCCTCGTTGCAACACCGTTTACGGAAGTGTTTGAAAAATTCAGTATCGGATTTGTGAAATTGCTGTTCGTATCTGCCTGCAGGATCACCTTCACTGTATTTCTGCGCAGGTCAACCTGCGGATTCAATCCTACAAACTCAACCGAATCTGTAATGATTACAGAATTATCAATCGGCTTAAGCGGAGTATAAGAAATATTCCTGAGCGGCAGCGGGATCATAATAACATTGTTTAAGGGGTCTTCATTTGGATAGTTGTCAACGTAGTCAAGTGTAGCTTTCAGAGAATAATTTCCAATGGTATCAATGCTGAAAGTGTATGACGCCGTATCAAGGAATGCGAAGTTAGTAAGCAGAGTATCTTTGAATCTGAACGGCTGGCCATTTTTAAGTATTTCAAATCTAATTACGCAATCCTTAACATACAGCCCGTAATTTTTCGGGAAAATTGTCCATGTTACTTCTTCTCCAACCAATGGGTACTGGTCTGTGATGCGGTAATCTGTTTGCCCAATAACAAACTCCGGCCCTTCGGGCAGCAGCAGCTTTGATGCGGGATCACCCAGCAGGTCATAGCAGTTTATCATGTTCCTTACCTGGAAATTACCTGAATCGGGCATCATGTTATTGTTTGCAAATTTCAACAGGTCGCCCAGCCTTCGCAGTGTATCCTGCGAAAAACCGCGGAATATGAAATCATTCAATTGGTTACCTGCACCCGAAAAGCTCCATCCTGTACTGCCTAAGAATCCAAGAGCGCCGCGGTTTGGGGTGTAGAGGAACTTCTCGCCGAATCCCCGCAGATTAGGCTCCGAATTTTTGCCAGTATAACATGTCATACTCAATACAAGAGGAAGCCTGATACCGTTTGAAAGCGTTGCGGGATCCTCGAGCCCCAGCTCCCAATCCTGGCTTGCTGCATGTCCAATGAAATTCACGATCAATCCGCCGCGATTTATCTCGTTGCGTATTGAATCCTTGTAATTGAATGTAATAAATCCCGCTGAATCATTCCTGTAAACCTTGCTTACTACACCCGATACAGGCGGGGGAGTAAGATACTGATTCACAAACTGGTTCGACTGCGTCTGGTATTGGATCTGCTCATTCCGGTTCGGGCCGCCGGTTATCATAATGAAATTCTTCCACCAGCTTTGCGGCTGTTCGCTGTCATACAATACTATTTTATCCACAACATCCTGCGCTTCCTGCTGAGTGTAAACCGGCATCCTGCCGATCGCTACCTGGTGGAAATATGTAAAGCCCTCAAAATTAAAATTGGTAAAATAGCCGTCAGTTGGCGGATTACCGTAAACAGGGATGAAATTTCTGTAGAAATTGGAATTCAGCTTGTTGTTTTTCGGATCAAGCGAGCCGCGCCCCATCAAGGTTATGTATCCAACCCTCGGCTGCTGCCAGTTTAAATAAACATGGTTTACAAACTGCCTGATCGCCGCGGGACTTTCTATGCCGAAGTTAAAAATATCTGTGATACTCTCCATTTCAGCTTTTACTGAGCGAAAGTTATCATGTGTCTGCCTGTGTGCTCTCAGTTGTTCAGCCTGTGATTCAAACAGCTTGTTGTAGATCACAATATAGTCTGCGCCGTTTGATGTGCTTACCAGATCCGGTACCTGCCTTGATGCTGCACGGAATGGTTTCCTGGTGATCGATTTGTTCGTAATTATGAAGTCACCGTTCTGTTTCCCCGTAAAAAAGAGTGTATCGCTATCCGAGCTTATATTTGTGATCTTAATGTTATTGGTTACATCATAAATGCTCAGCGGATTTGAGCTGTTATATCCAATGACTTTGAAAAATGCCGAGGCGGTATCGGTACCCGATAAAGTTATCCTGCATTCATTCTGCTGGAAACTGAACTCTTTGGGATAAAATATCTCGAACAGGTCAAAATACAAACTTGGTGTGGCTGCAGGATTCTGAAAAGTTGGCTCATAAACAGCAGTAACTGTGTTTGCTGCCGATGAAGTAAGCAAGCTGCTTGAGAAACTAACTGTCGTATCAAACCTGTTGTAGTCATCCTTTTCAAGTGTTACTATATCTGTTGAATTGATCCTTAGCCTCAGCTTGTGCTCATTGAATGAGGAGTCCCTTGAATTCGGAAATGCAAAAACGCGGATGGTGCAGTTTGCAGGAATTGAGCTGAGCAGGGGAATTGTAAAGCTTCCGCCAATAGTATTAAAACCTGCAGGTGCGAACATGTTTCGCCAGTACCAACCTTCGCCGGAGATCTTCTCGTTGTTAAAATACCTGTAATCGCTGTTCGGGTTAGTTGTTACGCCAAGCGAGTAAACAGAATCGCGCTCTATATGAATTCTTTCAAATGAGTATAAGTTACCATACTGATTTGTTACTGTGTAACTGGAATTAGTGAATCTTAGCCCGTTTGCTCCATCCCAACCTATCCAGTAAACCGAAGTATCCGAATACAGGTTGTAGAACTCGTTAGTAATGTAATCCTGTACAGTAGGGCCAAAGCTTGCCTGGTATGTGGTGGTTAATCCGCCATAATTTCTTTTTCCGTAAAAATCCAGGAAGTCCTGCGGGTCAAAAGAGCCGTCCTGCTCGCCTTCAAAATACAAAGGAACTTCGCTACCTTTAAACAGCACTTTTACTGTACGCGGATCAATGTTCGAAGGGTTTACACCCGCCTGGATAAAATCACCATGCGAAATTCTGAATATTCCATCTTCTGCAATATACAGCTTCAAATACGTTTTGTTCGGAATTATCCAACTGAAATTCTGCGCAAAGGATATGCTGCAGCTCAGTAACAGAATAAGTACCGGAATGCTCTTTTTTAGTGCAGTCATTATGCTAAATTACGAATTTTTATGATAATAATTCTATATAAAAATAGGGGAATGCCAAACACGTAACGCTTGAAGTACTTTAGCGGATTTAGTGACAGCCTTACAAGCCACTCCAGTCCTAAAGTCTGCAAAAATCGCGGGCCGCGTTTTTTGCTTCCGGCAAACACCTTGATTCCCTCGCCGGCACAAATTATCACTCTGCAATTGAGTTTGCTTTGATTTTCGAGTATCCATTCTTCCTGGGCTGGATACCCCAAACCGACTACGAGTATATCGGCATTGCTTTCATTGATTTTTCTCAGAACTTCAGCATCATTGAAATTGTAACCGTTCTGAATTCCTGCAACAATTAGCTCCGGAATGTAATTTTGAATACTGCTCAATGTTGTATCGTCGTGGCCAAAGAAGAATATGCTTCGCTTATTCCTGATGCAGCTTTCCCAAAGTAATGGATAAAAATCAGACCCGGTAAATCTGGCGGGAATGGATGGCGTTCCCGAAAGCATTTTAGAGGCCAAGAAAACACCAAAACCATCCGGATGGATGATATCAAAATTGTTCATCCTTTTATTAAGCCCGTCATTAGAGTATAGGATATTAAAACATGAAGCGTTCAGATATGTTATAGTGAGCTTCTGTCCTTTTGTAAGGCTGCTATCGATCTTAGCCAAAAGGCTGCTGTAATCAACCGTATCAACATAGATCCCGCCCATTGAGCGCCTTCCGGTTTCGCTCATTTTTTATGATGTTCAGTTGAGAGAATATGCCTGTAGAGGTGTTCAACTTTTGGTACTATAAATTCTTCGGTATAGTTATTTAAAACATCCCAATGCAGGTTTGCGGCACATTTTTCGCGCAGCATGGGATTCCCGTGAAGTCTTTTGATCTTTTCTGCAAGTTCGGCAGCGTTGCCTGCTTCGAATAAAAGACCGTTAACTTCATCTCTTATCAGCTCTCCAATACCATCAACATTTGCACCTATAAATGCCCGCTTATGCAATCCAGCCTGGAGCATAAAATTCGGGAACGGGTCACGTTCCGAAGGCAATACGCATATATCGGCAAGCATGAAATACTGTAACAGATTCTTTTGCGGCACAATTATTTCTACATTGATATTATTTTTAGCTATATACTTCTTATAATCAATATCCCTGTTTCCGTCTCCAACCAGTATCAGTTTTATAGATGTGTCATTTATCAGGGAAAGAGCCTTCAGAAGGGTTTCGAAATTTTTCTCATGATGAAATCTGCCTACTGCAAGGATGTTGAAGAACCTGTCATGATCCCTTGTATAGGGCAGAACAACCTCGAGCTCATGTATTTCATTTGTATCCGTGAAGTTGGGTATTACGCTGATCTTGCTTTCGCTGATCCCGAATTTTTTGGTAAGCATATCTTTTATAGAATTGCTTACTGCAATTATATGCTTCGACTTGAATTCAATATTGTACTTTCGTTTAACTATACTTAGAGATGTAAATACCGTCTGCGGGCCGTTTTTGCCGCTGTAGCCTGCTGCCTGCACACCCAGCAGCTCCGCCAGCCTGTGATGAGTATGTACTATGTTCACATCATGCTCACGGATATATTTTCTTATCTGCCCTATATTAGAGGCGATCTTAATGGGATTTTTCGATTTAAGCCCTTTTATGATACTGTAAGTAATGCCCCGCTCTTCAAGCCTTTCAAATGAATCACCGCCATTGGATATCAAATGCACCCTGTGTTTTTTTTGGAAGTACTTCATTAGCAGGTAAACATAATATGACCTGCCGCAGGCGTAATTGAAATCGGGTGTTATGTGCAGAATGTTAAACTTCAATATATCAATTGATCTCAGTAAATTCTTTCAAAGCCAAGGTCACCGGCTAAGTAACAGGCAACATCAGGCGAGAGTATCTTTAATATGAGCCTTATAGGTTTATCTATATTATTGTATTCGGTAAACTCAACTGAAATATGCTCGTTTTTGAAGCCTGACCTTATTCTTTCATTGTCATATCCTTCAATATAAAAGAAATGTTTGGGTGCTTTAGTCCGAATTTCAAATACATCCTGCCCCAGTGCTTTGATCTCCGGCTTCGCCCCTATGGAGCCTTCTTCTATTGCTGCTGTTTGAACTATATCGTTAATAGTGTCATTAATTACAAAACTTTTGCTCTTCCAGAAGTTATATGCTCCGGTCATTTTATCAAACATAAATGTCTGTTTGTACCTGCCCGGATTGCCGATCAAAATTAGTTTCTTGTCTTTTGGTTTCTCAAGCTTTTCCAGGTTTTCAACATTTACTTTTGCAAGCCTGTATGAAGTTGCCCAGTCGGTAACAGCAATGCCCGTCCAATATCCCCAAAACATCAGCGCTATGGCAAAACATGCCCTAAGGACCTTTTTATTCAGCCTGATACTCAGTTTGCTCTGGGATGAATAAGTGTACATAATGTGTATTGTCATGATCACAAATGGCAGCAGGATCATCTGCGGCCTAATGTAGCCAACAATTGTATATGGTGCTATCAAAACGAAGAAAAGCAGCGCAGCCTGACCGATAAGCCTGTATATATCTGCTCTTACTGCTGACCATATAAGATAAAATCCCGCACCGTAAAGCACCAGCAGGTAAAGCAGTACAGGTTTGTTGTCATTTCTCAGCTGGTAATTAAGTGAAAGATAGTCCAGCGGAATTGTAAGCGAAATGAATGCCCTTGCAATAACTCCGGGTGCGTTCCCCAGCGGATTAGCCTGGTAAAGCGTGGCAATTTCTGTAACATTGTTTCCCAAAATCAAAATTCGAAATATGAAATAAGAAACGAACACTACCAGAAGTAAAACAAGCATTAAAGAAGACTTCTTAAGGCCTTCCTTGCCGTATTTATAATAGCCAATCAGCATTGCAGTGAATGGAAGGGTAATTGCCAGCTCTTTGGTAAAAAGTGCAAGCAGGAAAGTGAAAAGTGCTATCAGCATATATACCGGTTTGCCGCGATCGAGGTATATTATAAACAGCAAAACAGTGATGAGGTAGAACAGGCAGCATAACAGATCAACCCGGGCGGCGGTCCAGCAGATATTGTTAATATTGTTGGGGAAAAGCAGAATAGCCGCAGAAGTTACAATTGAAACCGAAAATTTCCTTGTACGGTAGAAGACTGTGCAGCCGGCCGTGAAAGCTATGAAAAGAAGGAGCATCAGATTCTGCGCGCGATACCAAATAAAATTATCCGGTGAAAATCCGAACCAATCATGCAGGCTCACACTTTTTTCAAGCGAGAGATAATAAATTGGTCGTAAATGGAAAGAATTTGTGAAAGGAAGACTGCCGGTTAATTTCTGGAAGAAAGTGGAATTAAGTGCGTCATAAAAATTCAGGTAATCATCAGATAAGAGGCCAATGCTGAAAAAACCGAGAAAATACAGCGCAATTGTATAAAGCAAATAAATTGATAGAGAATACAGAATGAATTTTTTAAATTCAGTCAATTTTTTCCGAGTAGTGTTTTAAGTTCAGCGCTGTAAACGCCGGTTTTTTCGAAAATATTTCTTAGCCTGTATCTAAACCGTGATTCCGTAAACTTAAAGAAATATTTATTCGGTAAAAATGTAGTAATGTATGCAGTTAGGTTTTTTGCTGATATAGAATTCCTGAAATACCCGCGTGAATCACTGCGGTCGCCGTAGAAATAATTTATCCATGCTATCCTTGATGCCCAATAAAAATGCACACCCTTCGATTTTGAATCCTGCATCTTCCGGAACGCATCCAGGTACAGCATATCGTACAAATTTGTGTTATCCGAATCAAACGTACGCGAATCCTTTCGCCACCGAGTGTAAACAAGTACCTCGGGCAGAATGTGAAACCGGCATGTATCTTTGAGCCTGAACATCAATTCAAAATCTTCGTTGTTAACAAGCGATTCATTGAACTTATTCTCTTCAAGAATGCTTTTCCTGCATATCATTGCAGATTGATTTATGGGATTGTGCAGCCCAAGACTTTTAACAATATCTTCATGCTCTGCCGGTTCACGGAGTACAAAAATTATCTTTGCCGGATCAGTGAAATAAGCTGACCATGATGAAAGTATATCCGTTTCGGGTTCTTTCTCAAGATATGCTGCCTGTTTTTCAAGGCGAAGAGGAGTGTTGATATCATCAGCATCTATTCGGGCGATCCATTCAAATTTACATTTCGTTACTCCAAAATTCAAAGCTGCAGATGTGCCTGAATGTTCTGTTCTGAAATAACGAATGCGGCTGTCAGTGTATTCCTGAATGATCTTATCAGTCCCATCTGTTGAGCCGTCATCAACTATCACCAATTCAAACTCTTTGAATGTTTGGTTCAGTACGCTGGTTATTGATTGCCGTACAAACTTTGCACCATTGTATACCGGCATCAAAACTGATATGTTCTTTATCTTGCCAGGCATTCCCCGTACATTAATAGATGTTTATCTGTCATTGTCTGCAGGCCGAATTCTTTTTTCACCAATGTATGTAAATTTTCGGCAATAGACTTCAGTGAGGCGTAATTTTTTATGGAATTGCCCAGTATTTCTGCAAGCTTATCAACATCGCCAGGCGGATACATCAGACAGTTTGATCCATCGATCAGTATATTCTCACCACCTTCAAATCTGGAGCTGATCAACAGGCAGCCGGTTGCTCCCGCTTCCGTTATGATCGCGGGAAAGCCCTCGCTTCCGGAAACACCGGGGAAAACTACAATGTGTGACTGCCTCAGCAAACTGTACATGTCAATAACTCTGCCTGCGAATGTCACACCTGCACCCAGGGTTTCGTTTATTGTTTTCAATTCATCTTCCAGCGGACCTTCACCCGCGAGCGAAAATGAGACATCCATTTTTTCCTTATTTACCAATATTCCCACAGCTTTGATATATGTATCAATTCCTTTGCCTTCAACAAAACGCGAGGCAGCGATAACTTTTATATTGTTAACATTTTTAACAGGTATTGTACTTTCAACGGGTATCCCGCAGCGAATGAAATAAATATCTTTTTCTGCTGCGATCTTTTTATGGAGTATGTAATTCCTGATATGCTCATTGATTACAACATATTTATCTGCGTTAAAATGTTTAAGCCTGCCCACTTCAGGTATAATGCCGTGATTGGTTTGAATAGTAATTCGCTTTGCCAGTTTCGATACCCGCCGCGCGATCGCCGCACCATAGTGATAGTGCGAGTGCAGTATATCGATCTTGTTTTCCCTCACAAACTTCACGAGAAAGTTTATAGCGGATATATGCCCTGAAAACGAACGGTTGCTGTGAAGGAAGCGCTCGTCGGTGATGATGCCTATATCCATATTTGCGAATCTCGCTACTCCGTTACCGCCTCCTGTTATGATCCATAATTTCACTCTCCCGCTTGCGGTAAGTCCGCCGGCCAAATGCAGAATGTGATTGGTCACACCGCATGTATATTTAAGCTCGTTAACTATAAGCAGCAGATTAATCATTCACTTCTCCGCATAGTCTGATGTATTGTTTGGAATATAACTCTGAGATATTGTTCCAATTCAAAGTACTGTATATTTTCGCCGCGCTCTTCTTCATTATTGAGCGATCATTTTTATTCATTGTGTATATTTTATTCAGAATGCCGCCGAGTGTTTGTGTATCACCAAATTCAAGTGTGAATCCGTTAACCTCATTCTTGATGAATCTGCTAATCCCGGTTTGGCGTGTTACAACCGGAATCAACCCTGACGCAATCGCCTCGGCAGTGGAAATTGAAAAGGTATCATACTCATTCAGCGAAAGAAATATATCCTTATCCCTGTAAAACTCCGCCAGTTTTTCAGCACTCATCAGGGGAATGATCTCTATCCCCGGTTCGCTGCCCGCAAAAATCTTCTCTGTATCAGAAATGACATAAATCTTAATTTTGGAATCGACCGACTGTAGGTATTTTTTCAGGAATTGCAGCCCGGAATCGTTCAGAACATTTTTGTAAATGAAAACTGCCTTCAAAGGTCTTCCGTCTTGCTCGGCTGTATCAGTTACCTGCCTGGTTTGTTGAAAAATACTGTCAATGCCATTTGGAATAATCGTAGTCCTGCGGTCAGCTAACTTGTAGTATTTTGCCGAAATCTGCGATGCTTGCTCTGAAGGGAATACGACAAGATCGCTGAATCGGAAAAGCAGCCGCTCGCAAATAGAATCTTTAAGCTTATACATAAACGGCAGCTTTTTTAGTTCCGCATTTTCGTATTTCAATGTGCCATGAGAAGTATATACAGCTTTTGTACTGTTCAGCAGCTTGTATAGTAGTGCCACCAAGCTAAACCGTTCAAAAGCAGTGATGTGAATTATCTCCGGCCTTTGTTGTTTAAGCAGTTTGTAGAATTTAAACAATCCTGCTCGATACACTTTGAAGCCAACGTGTTCTGATTCTTCCAATCCAAACAGCTTTTTTCCTGAACTATATTTATTCCCGTCGAAAAAGTACTGAATGAATACGGGATTCTCAGAATTACCTCCGACGTGATAGTTCTCAAATATCCTCTTAGAAAATTTCCCGGGTCCGGATAAATTCTCCTTATCTTCAAATCTTCCTGCAAATACAATATTATTTATTTTTCCTGTTTTCAAATTTTTCTATGAAGCTGCGTAAACCCAGGGTATGTTTCAGGAAATTCTTCAGCCCGAAGTATCTGCCGTATTTTTTGGTAAACCTGATCTTATTGTTTGATAGAAGCACTACGCTGAAATCTCTTTTTGTAAGATCTTTAAAAGATTTAATCCTGTGATACTGATACTTAGTGAAATCATTATTATACCATACGCTTTTGTGCGCTTCGTGTGGATTGGCATCAGTTCCAGCCTGCTGCCAATGTGTGCCTATCGGTATATTGATCAGTACATATTTGCTCTTTTCAAGCGCAAGCTTTATGAACTGTTCACCGCGCTCTTTATCCATATGCTCGATAACATCCCCGCAATTTATGAGGTCATATTTTATATCTGTGTTTTGCAGGTAGTCCAGAGCATCTCCGGTAAAAATTTCATTGTAAAAGTATTTATGGTAATCCTTTATGTATCCCGGGTAAATTTCTACGCCATTTATCACCCGCTGCCATTTTCCGTCATATCTTCCGCCATCCCATATTTCCAGAAACTCCCGAAACAATATGCCCCATCTTCCGAATCCAACGCCTATATCCAGAATGCTTTGCGGGTCAAGCTTTCTAAGAAGCCCTATGTTATACGAAATATTCTGCCAGTTTGAAGTGCCCAATTTATGGAGTCCTTAATATCTTACGAAGATAATACAATTCAACAATAAAAATGAAGTATTCGGTTATCACGGATATCACCGCCGAAGCGTGGATGCCGAATCGCGGAATGAAAAGGATATTCAGTACAACATTCAGCACAAGCGCATATAATGTGATGAACATCACTATTTTAAAGTAACCCATGCCGTTCAGTGTCGTACCGGTCAGGTTATTCATACCTGCCGCTATGATCGCAGGGGCAAGTATCTTAAGAATTGCACCGGAAGTAGCAAAACGCTCTGTGTAAAGCAGCTGTATGATCCAATCAGCCAGAAAAAATGCCGCAGCGGCAGCCGCTATACATATAACAAGCATCAACCGGGTATATTCTTTAAAGAATACGTTTACTGCGGCTTTGTCGCGCGATGCACCGGAGATCCGGCTGAATGCCGGTACCAATATAAATGAAAATGAAATTGCGGCACCTTTGAAAAGTCCATAACCAATATTGTAGTAAGCAACCGAACTAAAATCCAGCATTTTGGAAATGATCAGTATATCTATCTTATCATATAGATAATTGAAAACTACAGCTAACCCAAGCGGCAGTGATGAGAACAACAGCGGCAGCACTGAAGTTAATGAAAAATGTTTTGTGCTGAACTTAACACCGTTCTTATTAAGGCTAATAAGTGCAAAGAAAAGATTAAGAATGAATCCGGCAAGCATTGCAGCCAGAAGGATTTCGATACTTAATGCGAAATAGAAGTATGAAAGCAGGAATACGGCAAGTATTATTACTCTGGGCAGAAGGAATGCGTAAAACTGCCCATTGAATTCTTCCTTTGCCGAGAGCGCTCGGTTACACAGATTAACTAGCTGGGAAGAGTAGATGGTTACCGATACAATTATAAAAATGATAAAAGGCAATCCGCTGTAGAAAAGCAGGAAATATGCCGAACCGGCAAGCAAGTATAAAAAGAAAATCAAAAGGCCGGTGCTGAATACAGCGGAAAATATTTCACTGGATATATGCGGTTCAATAGTGATCTGCCGCTGCATGTAAATAGGAAGCCCCAGATCAAAAATTGCAGCAAGGGTAAGAGAGAGTGTGAATATTGTGACGATTGCTCCATAACTATCAGGTTCCAGTATCCTTGCAAACAGCAGCAATAAAAGAAATGAAAAGATCTTATCAGTAATATTCAGCAGCAGAACATATTTGCTTGCCGATATTATTGCAGTGTATTTACCGAAAATGTTTCCCAATTTCTAAAATTAACAATGTTTTACTGATTAATAAAGAAGAAAATTACTCCTAACAAAACAGGCAAAAAATCTTTGCATGTATAGGGAAATTGTATTATCTTGCTCGAAATATTATTAAGCCCATGAAAAGAATAATACCGGTAATTGTATTCCTGCTCCTCGCTTCCGCCGTATCCTTATCTAACGGTAATGGCTGGTTATCGCTTGGCACAGGTACAAACAGCTCCATCAAATCAATGGTTGAGTTCCAGGGCATTTTGTATGCTGCGGGAACATTTATCCAGGCAGGGGGGCAGCCTGCTTCAAAAATCGCGAAATGGAATGGCTCATCATGGAGCCCTGTGGCTGAAGGTGTGAATGGTGAAGTAAATTCATTATTGGTGTATAATGGCGAGCTATATGCCGGCGGAGTATTCACAATTGCAGGTACACAGTCGGTAAACAATATTGCAAGATGGAACGGATCAAGCTGGTCGGCTGCTGGTGCGGGTATAACCGGCACAGTTTTTTCTCTTTGTATATTCAATAACGAGCTTATTGTTGCCGGGAATTTTTTACAGGCAGGCGGTAACAGCGCAAACAATATTGCTAAATGGAATGGCAGCTCATGGCAGACCCTCGGAGAGGGATTCGGCGCTTTCGTTAAATCGGCAGCTGTTCATAACGGAGAGCTTTATGCAGGCGGATTCTTCACCTCATCGGGTGCCGTACCGCTCAACCGGATCGCAAAATGGAACGGCTCATCATGGATAGCTGTTGGAGGCGGATTCAATAACCAGGTATATACTTTGTACTCGGCGAATAATACACTTTATGCAGGCGGCAGCTTCACTCTTTCAGGTGCCACGCCTGTAAACAGAATAGCAGCATGGAACGGCTCTTCATGGAATTCCATGGGCAGCGGAATGGATGCGATTGTTTCATCATTGTATAGTTACAATGGTTCGATCTATGCAGGTGGTGCTTTTACTACAGCCGGAGGAAATCCCGCTTCTAAGATTGCCAAATGGGACGGCAGCTCGTGGAGTCAGCCGGGCAGCGGGTTTAACGGGCAGGTACTCACATTCGTTGTTTCAGGCGGCAGATTTTATTGCGGCGGTGAGTTTAATCTTTACGGCACCGAAACTATGAGATATGCCGCTGTACAGGATACCAGTGCAAGAATTTGGTCACAAGTCAGCGGCGGATTCAATAACTCTGTGCTGGCAATGGTTACCTTTGGTGCGGATCTGGTGGCAGGCGGTAGTTTTACCGCTTCAGGAAGTGATTCGCTGTTCAGGATTGCCAAATATAACGGTACTTCGTGGAGTCCGCTGGGGCAGGGATTTAATGATGATGTTTACGCTCTCGCAGTTTACAACAATGAGCTTTACGCAGCGGGTAACTTCACCATGGCTGGCGGCACACCTGCTGGCTTCATAGCAAAATGGAATGGCTCAACATGGGTAGCTCTCGGCAGCGGCACAAATAATTTTATTAACGCACTCGCTGTTTACAATGGCGAGCTTTACGCAGGCGGTGCATTCACAAATGCAGGAGGCTCGCCGTGCAGCAGAATTGCGAAGTGGAATGGAAGCACATGGAGCCCCGTGGGTCCGGGAACAAATAATGTAGTTACCTCGCTGCTTGTATTTGGAGGCGATTTGGTTGCGGGCGGAACATTTTCTGCGGCAGGCGGGAATCCAGCTTTAAGAATAGCGAAATGGAACGGCACAGCATGGTCAAGCCTTGGATCAGGTATGAACAGTTCTGTATTTTCGCTTGTTGAATTCGGAGGCCAGCTTTACGCAGCCGGCGCTTTTTCAACCGCGGGCGGAGTTAACGCAAGCAAGATCGCAAAGTGGAATGGTTCGGTTTGGTCGGCTTTAAATTCAGATATATTTGATGGCACCAGTGTTGTGATAAGCACCATGGCAGTTTATGAATCCAAGCTCATAGTAGGGGGATTTTTCACTCAGATCGGTATTCTGCCTGTGAGGAACATCGCCAAATGGAATGGCAACAACTGGGAATCATTCAGTATTCTGAATAACGCGGTTTATTCCATGTTGGTACACAACAGCGATCTTTTCTGCGGCGGCAGTTTTACAGTTGCAAGTTCAATTACAGCTAATTACATAGCAGTTTACAAAATAAAACTGATAGGTATAAATCAGGTGAGTTCGGAGATTCCCGGTGCTTTTTACCTGGCGCAGAACTATCCGAATCCGTTTAACCCTTCAACAAATATCAGGTTCTCAATTCCGGAAAAACAATACGTGGAAATTGAAGTTTTCGATATTACAGGAAGATCAGCAGGAAAGCTTTTGAATAAAGAGCTTAATGCCGGTACGTATGAAATGAAATGGGATGCTTCGCAGTTAACAAGCGGGGTGTACTTCTACAGACTGCTTGCTGATAAATTCACTATTACTAAAAAAATGATCTTAATTAAATAACTACTGCTATGAAAAAATTAACTTTCCTTTTAATGTTTATTATTTCGGCGGCCTCATTTGCTCAAACATGGCAGATAATGCCCGGGCTTCCGGAAGCTAATGGAAGGTATGAAGATCTTTGGTTCATTAATGATAATACCGGTTGGGTTGTACAATGCGGCGGACCTGATAAAATATTCAAAACTACCAATGGCGGAATGAATTTCGTGGAACAGCTTTCGGTTGATGCCGGCTGCCTGAGAAGTATTGCATTCAACAACGCTAATCTTGGCTGGGCCGGCTCTCTAGATGGGCATCTGTACAAAACCACAAACGGCGGAACAAACTGGATGAGGGTCGATACTACTATAGTGCCGCCGCCAGTTGGTGTTTGTGATATTTCCGTTGTTGGCGATCTTGTCATGTACGGCTCAGGCAGGTACAGCGGGCCAACTAACCTTATCAAAACTACCGATGGCGGGCTGACATTCGAAAATATCGATATGGGCGCATACAGTAATTACCAGGTCGGTGTGAAGTTCATGAATGCCAATACCGGATTTGTTGGCTGCCGCAGCAACATTGTAACTGAAGGCAGCGTAATGCTCTATACAACCGATGGCGGAGATACATGGAGCAAGAAATATAAGTCTTTTATCCAAAGTGAACATGTTTGGAATATATATTTTGTAAATTCAACGCTTGGATACGCAACAGTTGAAAGATTCGCAGCAGGCAACGGTGCGGTGATAAAAACCACCGATGCCGGATTGAGCTGGACAAGGATAAATATCCCCGGAAGCGGCAACGACCTTGATCCGATCGGCTTCATAAATGCTAATACAGGGTGGATCGCGAATCACTCTGCAACCGGCTTGAGGCAAACTACTGATGGCGGAGCAAACTGGACATTCATTAATGTTGGCAGCTCTATCCATGGAATATATGTAACCAGTGATAGCATTGCATATGCTAGCGGAAACCAATTTTATAAATATACCAGGGGAGTAGTCGGTATTGGCGGACCTGAAGAGAATAATATTCCGTTTGTCAATAAGCTTGAACAGAATTATCCCAATCCTTTTAACGCATCAACCAAAATAACATATACATTGGTGAAAAATACGAGCTTGGTAATTGATGTATATGATGCTAACGGAGAGTTTGTGGAAAAGCTCCTCCAAACCAGACAGGGACCAGGTGAGTTTTCAGTGAGCTGGGATGCAACAAACTATCCAAGCGGGATCTATTTCTATTCACTCAGAACTGACCAGGGAAATTATTACGGCAAGGCTGTATTGGTAAAATAAAGTTGGCTAGTCTTTTTTCTCGTAGGGAATTCCATCGGCAGCAGGCGGGTTAGCCTTGCCGATGAATCCTGCCAGTACTATAATAGTAAGCAGGTAGGGAAGCATCTGTATGAATTGTGTGGGTATTCCTGAATCCTGGAATTGAAGCGTGAAACTCTCGGCAAACCCGAACAGCAGGCATGCCGCTGCTGCGCCTAGCGGATTCCACTTTCCGATTATCATAGCTGCCAATGCTATGTAGCCTCTTCCGGCTGACATACCATCGGTAAAGCTGTGCTGATCGAATGCCAGCCATGCGCCGCCAAGTCCGGCCAACGCTCCGCTGATTAAAACCCCTGCATATCTGACCATATTAACATTGATCCCAACCGAATCAGCCGCTTCCGGATTTTCACCCACGGCCCTTAGCCTCAAACCAAATCTCGTTCTGTAAATAACGTAATAAGTAAGCGCGAGTATCAATACGCACAGCAGTAAAAACGGGTTAAATGGCAGCCCCAGGGTTTCCAATCCGGGTATCCTCGCGGAATTGCTGGAACTGTTGAATAGTATCTTGCAGAAGAATTTTGTTATACCGAACACCAATATGTTTATCGCTATACCCGAAACTATTTGGTTGGCCTTGTATGTAATTGTAACTAATCCATGAATGAGTGCGATAAGTAATCCCGCCAGAACACCAAAGATCGTTCCGGCAATAACGTTCCCTGTATAAAATGTACCGGCAGTCGCAGCGAATGCACCACCCAATAGAATGCCTTCAAGCGCGATGTTTACAACTCCGCCTTTTTCGGAATACACTGCCCCCAGTGATGGCAACAAATAAGGAATTGTGATCCTTAATGTCTGCAGAACGAACGCCAGTGTTAATAGGTCTTCCAAATCTTCAGGCTGTTTTAAGTTTTAATTTTTTATCAAAATATCTTGTGAGTGTAATTATCATAAGTATTATTACCCCTTGCAAGATAGTTACGATCTCTTTCGGTACAATTGTATTTACTGTGAGGCCGCCATACTCAAGGATTCCAAAAAATACTGCAATGGCAATTATTGCAAACGGGTTATTCCGCGCTATGAGTGCAACGGCAATTCCCACATACCCTGCGTTTTCCGTGAAGCCGATCTCAAAATAATGTTTGTAACCGTTTACAAAGTTTAATCCGCCCAATCCTGCAAATCCGCCGGCAATTGCCATAGCAGCGATAGTCAGCCTGCCCGGATTCATCTTTGCGTAAACTGCGGCGTTCCTGTTCAATCCAAGAGTTTTGATACGGTAGCCGGTTGGAGTTTTTTCGATGATATAATACATCAAACAGCATGCCAGTAGAGCTATTACAAAACTCAGGTTGAAAGGCGAACCTTTAAACAAGCCGGTCAGCTCATCAAATCTATGAAGATATGCGTTTGGCGAAATTTCGGGTGTGTGAATGGTTGCAGGCACCAGATATATATTGTTAACCAGGTAACTCACCAATGCTAATGCAATAAAGTTAAGCATGATCGTATTTATAACTTCATGCGAGCCGAATCTTGCCTTCAGGTATCCGGCAATCGAAGCCCAGAAAGCGCCGGCGGCGAATCCTGCAGCTACGCAGAGCGGTATTAAAATTATCCAGGGCAGGGAAGTGAAAGTGAATCCAACCCATGCTGAACCAAACGCGCCTATAGTCATTTGCCCTTCAGCACCAATATTAAATAAACCGGCGCGGAATGCGAATGCTACGGAAAGTCCGGTAAGTATAAGCGGTGTAGCTTTAAATAAGACCTGACCAATGCCATAGGTATTGCCAAGTGTATCAACAAATAGCTTCTGATATACTTCAAACGGATCGCGGCCAATAGCAGCTATCAGCACTCCGCCAAGTACCATTGAGGCCGCAACAGATATTGCGGGTCCCGCCATTAATTTCAGATATTTTATCAGAGTGTCCGTTGTTTTTCAGTTTTTATTCAGACCCATCATGAACGAGCCGATCTCATTTTCATTTGTTTGCTGCGGATCCAGTACAGCATTCAGCCTGCCGTTGTATAGTACTGCAATTCTTGTACACAATCCCAAAAGCTCCTGCAGGTCTGATGATATCACAAGCACAGCTTTTCCTGCAGATGCCTCATCCGCAAGTGTTTTGTGTACAAACTGAGATGCCTTAATATCCAGCCCGCGGGTTGGATGGCAGGCAACTATGAGCTTCGTTTTTTTCGACATTTCTCTAGCCGCAACAAGTTTTTGCTGGTTGCCGCCTGAGAGCCCGCTTATTTTACTTCCCGCATCAGCAGGGCGTATGTCATATTTTTCTGTTAACTCTTTTGTGTAGTTTTCTGCTGATTCGTAATTGAGTTTTACGGTTGAAGAAAATTGCGCCTCGCTCTCTCTGCCTAAAAGCAGATTCTCGGTAAGAGTGTAATCCATTACTATACCATGCTTGTGTCTATCGGCCGGAATGTGCGCAACAGGAATATCCGTATTTATTTCTTTGCCTTCAATTCTGATGGAGCCCATCTCATAGCTGCGCATAGCGCAAACGGCTTCAGCAAGCTCAGTCTGTCCGTTTCCTTCTACGCCTGCTATACCATATATCTCACACTCTGAAATGCTGAAAGTGATATTATTCACTGCTGTTGTTTTTTTATCGCTTTTTACTGTAAGGTTCTCAACATTTAATATTACCTTATCGCCGGGTTTAGTTTTGCTTCGGAGCACCTGTTCCATCACGCCGCCCACTATCATATTGGCAAGCCCTGTTACATCAGTTGCGTGAGTTTCAACAACACCGGTTACTTTACCTCTTCTTAAAACTGTAACCGAGTCGCTCACTGCAAGCACCTCACCAAGTTTATGAGTGATCAGAATTATTGTTTTACCGCCTGCTGCAAGTTCTCTTAAGGTTTTGAACAGGTCTTCGGATTCCTGCGGAGTAAGTACCGCTGTAGGTTCATCGAGTATAAGAATATCTGCATTCCGGTAAAGCAGCTTAACTATTTCTATTTTCTGTTGTGTGCCAACGGGCAGGTTTCCGGTTTTGGTCTGCAGGTCAATGTTAATTTCAAAATCTCTGAGGATCTCACTTATTCTTGAAGCCGCCATTTTGTAGTTTACCGCGCCGAGGAAAAATGTACCTTCATCACCCAGCACAATATTTTCGAGAACAGTTAGAGTATCGACAAGCATAAAATGCTGGTGCACCATTCCAATACCGAGCGATATGGCTTTGGAAGGGGATTCGATAGTTACATTGTTGCCATGCACCGAAATTATACCATCATCCGGATGATACATCCCGTAAAGTATTTTCATCAAGGTAGATTTGCCCGCGCCGTTCTCGCCGACGAGTGCATGTATCTCACCCTTTTTGACACTTAGATCAACACCATCGTTCGCCAAAAAGCCATCAAATGACTTTGTGATATTTTCCATACGGATGGCTAACAATGTGTCCATAATTTACAAATTTCCGGATATGTTTGTAAGGAGAGTAAACTCAAGCTCAAATCCGGAAACGTGCAGCATAATGAAATTCCTCATTTGAACTTGGATAGTGATTTATTTTGTCGGGATGGTTATTTTCCCGTCAATGATATCTTTGCGAATTGCCTCAACTTTTGTGCGGACATCATCGGGTATCATATTTTTGTTCTTATCTGTATATGCGTAATCAACCCCTTTTGTTTTGAGTCCAAAAGTCTCAACCCTGCCGCCTTTGAAAGTACCATCTTTCACTTCTTTGATTACCTCGAACACGGCTACATCCACAACTTTAACCATGCTGGTTATTATGAATCCGGGGGCTTCGTCATTCTGGTCTGAATCTACACCGATAGCGAATTTTTTAGTTTCGCGCGCTGCTTCAAATACACCTAGACCCGTAACACCTGAGGCATGATATATAATATCTACGCCGTCTGAATACTGCCCGAGCGCAATTTCTTTTCCTTTGCCCGGATTTTTGAATGCATCCCCTGTAACGCCGGCATATCCAACCAACACCTGGCAATTCGGATTAACATGCTTCACACCTGCATCATAAGAAACCTGAAATTTTTTAATGAGCGGCGATTCCATTCCGCCAACAAATCCAACTTTATTCGATTTGGTCATTAGCCCTGCTATTGCACCAACTAAAAACGAGCCTTCTTCTTCTTTGAATTCCAATGCAACCAGGTTTGGCGGAAGTGTTTTTGCAGGGTCGTATGTATAATCAACGCATGCATATTTTTTATCAGGGAATTCCTGCGCTATTTTTGTTATCTCATCTGTGAAGATAAAACCAATACCGAAAATTACACTTATATCGCTTCGGTTTGAAAACTGCCTGAGGGCAGCTTCGCGGTCTGCGCCCGGACCAGGCTCAATATACTCGAATTCAATTCCTAATTCCTGCTTCGCTTTTTCAAGTCCGCGATATGCAGCATCATTGAATGATTTATCACCCCTGCCGCCAACGTCGAATACCAATCCGACTTTGAACTTGCCTGAGTTTTTATCGCTGCCGGTGTTTTCCTGCTTCTTGCCGCATGAAATAAAAACAGATGTTACTAATAGAATAAGTAGTATTTTTTTCAATTTT
>JACSRQ010000044.1 GCA_014879675.1 Ignavibacteria bacterium | reverse complement strand
TGAAATATCCGGTACTCATCCGATTGAGAAGTTCCATGAGATCAAGTCTGAAATTGACAGAGTGATCGAACAGAATAACATAGATAGGATCCTGGTTGATATGCGCGGATTCAAAGGAAGGTTTGGAGTCTTTGACGGGCTTCAGGAAGTTGAGAGTTTTGACCAGAACTCAAGGTTTCTGCAATTTGCAATACTGGATTTGGAAGAAAATAAAAGCAACAACGACTTCTTTGAGAATGCTTCGATCAACAGGGGATTCAAACTGGTTTTTTTTTATAACATGAAAGATGCACTGGAATGGCTGCAAGTTGGGAAACATGATGAATTTGAAAAGAAATTGCAGAAGGAAGCAAATTAAGTTCATAGCAAAGAATTTAGATGGCTTTGCAGCACAGGCTGAGAGCCTAAGATATGGATATTAAGATTTCAACTTTTTTGTTTGCTGATTAACTCCCGGATATTGGCAAAAAAGGAAGATTAACAAAATAGCATCAGAATGCTAGTCTTTTTAACAGCAATCTATTCTATTTCCTCCTGCTTTCCAGAACAGCAGCGCGGCAAATCTATAATATTAATAAATTATACCTGTCCGGCATGTCATACAAACTGGCTGTTAATCAGAAAAACAAGATACTCTTTGTGACGTTTACTGGAAAGCTCACAAAGCTCGACATATTTTCCCTTGCGCTGAATGCCAGAAGCTATATTAAAGATGAATCGATCAGAAAGGTCGTTGTTGATCTGCGAGATTGTGCCGGAAGGCTGAACCTGTTTGATTCACTGGATCTTGCGGGTACTTATCCGGCATTTCTTAAGGAATTCAGGATCGCAATTCTGGATATTGAAGAGAATATTGAAAAATCCAGAATGCATGAAAAAATCGCGCATAACAGGGGATTCAGCATAGTCTGTTTTACCAATCAGGAAGATGCAGAAGACTGGCTTGAAAATAAATGAATCTACTTATTTGTACTACCGGGTTTTGTAACAGGGATCTTTGCCAGCCACTCCGGAACTTCATCCGGTTTATATGCAACTACATCCATCTTAACAAGCGGCCTTAATGGGTATTTGAATAACGCCTTACCGCCTGAACGGTCTATCAAGCAGCCAATTCCAACAATTTCAGCTTTAAACCTCTCAACTTCTTCAATCACTTCCTGAACGCTGCCGCCTGTTGATATTATATCCTCAACAATTAAGACCCGGTCATCAGGCTTTATTGTGAAGCCGCGGCGAAATTTCATTTTTCCGTCAACCCGCTCGGTAAAGATAGCTTTTGTATCCAGGTTTTTACCCACTTCGTATGCCAGCAAAATTCCGCCAGTCATGGGTCCCACAACTATAGTTACTCCGTCATGTTCGAACTTGGCTGCAAGTTCCCTGCAAAGCATTTCAGTGTACTTAGGATGCTCGAGTACACGGAATTTTTCAATGTAGTGCGGCGAGTGATTGCCCGAAGTAAGCACAAAATGCCCATCAAGCAAAGCGCCCGCATCTTTAAATATCTGCAGTATTTCCTGTTCTGTCATATTATTATCCCAAACCCATTGAAAGCTTTTTGTCATTCCTGCGAAGGCAGGAATCTTGTTTTTCAAACACCTTGTAAGCTCTATCTTATCCCCGCGACGTGCCTTCGGCAGGCAGGTAGGCGGGGATCTCTACTTACAGAATTACCTTATGCACATGCTTCAAATCCTTAGACAAAAATCTTTGACTCACTTCTTTAAACTTATGCGGAAAATCCGAAACATAAAAAATAGAGTGATTCTTCTCATTCATCTTTTTCGTACTCAGTAGTCCTTTTTTAGCAAGGATATTTTTGACTTCTTTCGCAGTCTCCCGGCCGGAATCAATAAGCACAACTTTCTTGCCAACTGATTTCTGTATTACATCCTTAAGCAGGGGATAGTGCGTGCAGCCAAGAATAAGTGTATCCACATCCATTTTCTTTACCGGTTTCAGATACTCATCAGCTACCATTTGCGCTATCCTGTTCCTGTTCCATCCGTCTTCAGCTAAGTGAACAAAGAGCGGACACGGATCCTGAAAGACCTTTACACTTGTTTTGATTTTCCTCAAAGCTTTCTTGTATGCATTCGAGCGCACTGTACCAAGTGTTCCGATCACGCCCACTTTGTTGTTTCGGGTGGTTTCCATGGCTGATTTTGCGCCCGGATCTATAACACCAATAATGGGAATATGAAAATGCCGCTTCAAGGTTGGCAGCGATACTGATGAAGCAGTGTTGCAAGCTACTACAAGCATCTTGATCTTCTTCTTCATCAAAAAATAAGCCACCTGGAGTGAATAATGTACAATTGTTTCCTTTGATTTATTTCCGTATGGTACGCGGCCTGTATCACCAAAGTAGATTATCTTTTCATTCGGCAGTAAGCGGTTCAGCTCTTTAACAACTGTCAGTCCGCCTACACCGGAATCAAATACTCCGATTGGCCTCGATGACTCATCATTTATTTCAGGTAGTTTCTTCATTTTATGGTTTAACAGGATGCTTAATCTTCTCAAATTCTATGTTATAGTTAAAATCCTCTTCCTGGAAAGGGCAGTGGTCATCAGCAAGTTTTTTATCCTTATTGGCTTTGGGATTATGGCATTTCAGGCATGTTTTTTCATCACCTTTGATGCCGCCGTATTGCAGAAAAGAAGCTTCATTCTTCATAATATGCGCGGGTGAATATTTTGAACCGGCGCCATGGCAGCCTTCGCATCCGATGCCCTCATTAATATCATAAAACTCGCCAACCGGCGTATCTTTTTGGCTGAATTGCGTAGTGTGGCACTTAAGGCATTTTTCGTTCTGGGCTGGATCTCCTAAACCGTTTGCGGCTGCAAATTCCTTGGCCCTGCTTCCCGAAAGTGTCTTAAACGCAGTGGAGTGCTTATCCGCTTTCCATTTATCAAGCTGATTGCCATTTACTTTCAAACCATGGCACTCACCGCACTTAACAGTACCTGTTATATAGAGTGGTTCCTGTTTTGGCTCAAGCGCATTTTTCAGAAATAGCAGCAACGCTCCGATGAACAGCGCAAATATCAGGTATGAGATGTACTTCATCTGTAACGTGAGTATTCTTTTACTTCGGAAATACCTGAGCCAAGCAATGCGTTTATCCTTAATTTTATAGCACTTCGCTTATCGTTCGTAATGTAAACCTTCCTGGCATGCTCAACGAAACGAGTGCCAAAATCTTTCTTTGCTTCAAGTGAGCGGATCACATTTTCTATATTCCAAAGCTTACGGTTTACTATAAACAGCTTCTTTTTCAGTTCCAAAACTTCAGCCTTTTCGGGTTTATGCCTTTTCATCAATGAGACAAATGCCGCGCTCAGTATTTTCAGTTCATTTTTGACTGTGACGAGCTTCCGGCTATCCTTGATCTTTACCAGCTTGATCTCAAGGATCGTCATTTTATCGATTAGCTCGCCAGGCGATATTGGTACTTCTATATCCATCTATTTCAGCTCTTTTTTGATCCTGGAAATTATCATATCAAAATGCTCAGGATTATTTACAAAATCAATCTCATCTGATTCTATTACAAGCACTTTGCCGAGGTCATATTTGCCGATCCATGAGCTGTAGCTGCGGTTCAGCCGCTCGAGGTACGTTTTTTCGATGCTGCGCTCAAACTCCCGCCCGCGCAGGTGAATCTGCTTCATCAGCGTTTTTATATCAGCCTTCAGGTAAACCACAAGGTCAGGCGGCTTGAGGTATGAAGTCATTTCATAAAACAGCGCGCGGTAGTTCATGTAATCACGCTTTTCCATTCTGCCCATCAGGTACAAATTGCGCGCGAATATTTCAACATCTTCGTAAATGCTTCTATCCTGAATCACCGATTTCTTGGAGGCGATGATCTTCTTATGCGCATTAAATCTGTGCGAAAGAAAATATACCTGCAATTGGAAGCTCCATCTCTTCATATCGACGTAAAAATCCGAAAGGTAGGGATTATTCTGCACGGATTCGAAGTAGGGGACCCATTTGAATTCTTTAGCAAGCATCCTTGTTAACGATGATTTTCCTGAACCTATATTGCCTGCAACCGAAACGAAATACTTCTTATTTGGCTTCACAGTAATTGTAGTTAAATTGCCTTTATGTTAATTAGTTGGTATAAAAAAAACCGTTAATTGTATTGGATTAACGGTTCTAATTGCAATTTGTTTAATAATTGTTTGATTAAGTTTTACGGTTTGTGAACAGCCGCTGTTTTAATACGGCATTCATAACGTTACTTTAGATCTTTAAATCTGCTTACCTGAACTTTATTCTGCTGCCGGTGCTGTTGGAGCCAGCTCAACGGGAGCAATTTCCTTCTTAACCGGTGTTACTATTTCAGGTGAAATTCTTTCTTTTATCTTTGTTGCAGATTTGCCTTTAAGTGCGCGGAGGTAATAAAGCTTTGCTCTTCTTACTTTGCCTTCTTTAAGCCTTTCGATCTTTGCGATGCTGGGCGAATTGATAGGGAATATCCTCTCAACGCCAACGCCGTTTGAAATTTTCCTTACGCGGAACGTTCTGCCGATGCCTGAACCCTTAATACCCATTACGATACCCTGGTACTGCTGGATTCTTTCTTTATCGCCTTCGATAACTTTTACATGAATGTTCACAGTATCGCCTGAACGGAACTTTGGCAGGTCTGATCTCATCTGCGGCGCGGTTACTAAATTTATCTTGTTCATTGTTATTCCTTGGATTTATTACTTATATATTTATTTACTATTTCTTTCTTGCCTGTGATGCCATTTGCTTATGTATCTTTTGCTGCTGAACCTTTTGATGTTTTATCTTTTGCTGCCGTATCTTTTGCTGCTGTATCTTTTGCTGCTGTATCTTTTGCTGCTGTATCTTTTGATGTGCTGTTTTTAACTTTGCCAAATTTTTCTTCGCCCATCTTCGCACGCCACTCGGCAATTTCTTTGTGATTGCCGTTTAGCAGAACCTCAGGCACTTTCAAGCCTTCGTATTCAGCAGGGCGGGTGTATACCGGTGCATCAAAACCCGAATCAGTTTGGAAGGAATCCGTTAAAGCTGATTCACTATCACCCAAAACGCCGGGAATTAGCCTCACCACAGCATCTATTACTACAATTGCTGCTCCCTCTCCGCCGGTGATAACATAATCACCAATAGAAAGTTCGCAGGTTACAAACTTATCAATAACTCTTTGATCAAGCCCTTTATAATGCCCGCAGATGATCATAATATTTTCTTTCAGAGAAAGCTGGTTGGCTTTCTTCTGGTTGAACTTACTACCCTGGGGAGTAAGGTATATTATCTCATCATAGCTGCGTGCCTTAAGGAGGGCGTTAATACATTTGAAAACAGGTTCAGGTTTTAAGACCATTCCCGCACCGCCGCCAAAAGGCTTGTCGTCAAGCTGCCTGTAATTTCCTTCCGCATAATCGCGGAGGTCATGGATAGCTATTTCGGCAAGACCTTTTTCGCGTGCGCGCTTCAAAATGCTCTCACCAAGCGGAGATTCAAGTATCTTAGGAACGGCAGATATTACATCAATTCTCATATTATAGGCTGCGCATTTCCGCGGATCTAAGCATTCACGCCGGATGAATAACGTGAAAACCCTGTGAAGCAGGGGAACCGCCAGTACAAAGTGCTGAACATTGTTCGGTACAAAGTGCTGTTAGTTTCCTTCTTCAATTTCTAAATGACCGCTTTTGTTGTGTTTTGCTGCTACTGCCGTGAACAAAGTTCTCATGGATTTGGCAGTTTTGCCCTGTTTCCCGATGACCTTCCCAAGGTCGGTCTTGGAAACATGGAGCTTCAACGTGACTCTGTTTTCCTCTGTTGCTTCATCTACTCTTACACTTTCCGGATCGTCGACCAGGCTCTTCGCAATAAATTCAATGAATTCTTTCATAAGCATCCCCTTAATTTAATTTGTATAAGTTTAATTTAAATCTTCAATCAAACCAATAGCGGGGACCGGAAAAATACCTGTACCATAAGAATCCAGAATAGGTACTTGCTTATGCAGATGGCTCCACAGCTGCAGGCTGCTCTGCTGCCGGTGCGGCTGATGTCTCAGCCGGTTTTTCTGCCGCTTTTCTTTTCTTCTCTTTGCGCCTTAATTTTTTATCGTTTATCCTCTGCAGCTTTGATTCCTGGAGTGATTCCCACTTTGTGAACTCGGCTGCGATCTTAGTTTCATCGTTTCCTTTTTTTGCCAAATGATGTTTCAGCATCAATCCCTTGCCTGAAAGAATATTCCTCACAGTAACGGTAGGCTGTGCTCCTGTTGAAAGCCAGTATAAAGCCCTGTCTTCTACAAGATCAACCTTTGCGGGGCTAACGTTCGGGTCATACTGGCCAACTGCCTCTATGAACCTTCCGTCTCTTCTTGCACGTGAATCTGCTGCTACAATCTTATAAATGGGAGCTTTTTTTCTTCCCATTCTTCTGAGTCTGAGTTTAACCATTTTTTCCTTCTTGATCCCGAGCCATCGAGCGAAATGTTTCAATCGCCATGCGCTTTTCCGGGAATGTTTAGTATAACCCTGAGCTTTAGCGAAGGGTCTCATTCGCTGAAGCTTATTAATTCAGGATTATGTTATTTATTATTGTTTTTTAATTTCTGCTCTATCAATGAGATCCTTCGACAACCCTGAACGAAGTGAAGGGTCTCATTCATTATCAAAAAATCTCTTAAAATTT
>JACSRQ010000149.1 GCA_014879675.1 Ignavibacteria bacterium | reverse complement strand
ATCAGTATCAGATAATATTGCAGGACACAAACTCACCGGACAGAACAGCTTCATATTCGGTGAATGGTAGAAGGCTGCGGGTTAGAAGTTGCCGGTTTCAGGTTGTAGAATACAGGTTTTCACGCAAACGGGATTTCGATTCACGAAAGCGGGAATCTCAACAGGCTGCAAAGTTTTATTCCGCAAAGACTTTTTATAACAGGAGTTATCCTGTTTAATGATCGTGGTGATTAAGAGTCTTTGCGGATTTTTTATGCCCCTCAACCACTCAATTTATCATCATTATATTTAACATTATTTCCTTATTTTTGTATTCCAAAATGAAATTAGTAGAGGAAAATATTACAATATCAGAACTGAAAGAGCTTGCCGGTGAATATTTCGGTGATTTCGTGAAGGCTGTAGTGGATATTGAACGCGAAATAGCAGTATTTGGCGGTGAACTGCATGCAGATGAAGAAGCAATGCTTCTTCTTGAGGGATCTGTACAAAAAAACCTATGGGGAATAAATCTTTATCCCGAATTACCCCGTGATAAATGGATCGAATTCGATTCAATGATAAATCTCCGTCCGAGGCAGAACAGATCACGGGGTGTAGACGACCCGGAAACCCGGAAAAAAATAATTGAAATAGTAAACAAACTTGTCATCTGAGATAAAATATCATAAAGGGCTAGCTGCGGGACGATGGTTCGAGCTATCACTTGCTGAGCAGTTTGGAAATATTGGGAGTGAGGTTCACCGGACAATAAACTGGTTCCTGAAAAAAGATGAGCGCTTTAATAATGCATTCGATAGAACTCTCGAATTGTTTGATCTCACAATATCCGACAAAAGATGGATGGGGCGTTATAAAGAAATATGCAGAAGCCGTGAATACTTCTGCACATTATTATTTGAAACTGAATACTCCCCTGAGCTTGAGCGTGAACTGCACTCATTTGATAAATATTTCACGGAATTTGCCATTTACGCAAGAAAAGACAAATAAACTTTCTTCCCATTAAGAAAACTCAGCTTTTCTGCCTCTCGTGCTGCATCTTCAGCAGTTCATCAAGATCCGAGTATTTTGCCAGGTAATCCTCATAGCTCCGGCGTATCACTTCATGCGCCTCTTCCCTGCCGTAAACATGGGTTATCTCACAGTTCCTGTGCTCCGCACCGGGTGCATCTTTATAAGTAAGGAAATAATGTTTCAGCCTCTCGGTCAGTGTAAGCGGTGCATCGGTGATATCGTTCCAGTGCCCGAAGATACCATCACCTTCCATTACGGCAATAATCTTATCATCAGCCTCGTTGCCGTCTATCATACGCAAGCCGCCTATTGGCACCGCCTTTAGGAATATATCACTGTGAGTGATCTCCTTTTCCGTCAATACACACAGGTCCAGCGGATCGCCATCTCCCATTATTTCTTTTCTGCCGGTTTTTGCCATACACAATTCCGCAACTTTTTCGCCGCACAGTGTCTGTGGAATAAATCCGTACGGGGTCGGACATATATTGGAATACTTCTGCGGCCGGTCAACCTTCAGATATCCGCTATTCTTTTCAATTTCGTACTTCACCGTATCGGTCGGCACAATTTCGATATATGCGTTTACCACCGATGGCATGTTACTGCCGATGAGCACTCCATGCCAGGGATGTGATTTGATTACGAGCCTTATCTGTGCCCAGATCTCTTCTAAATTTTCTGTTTTCATATTGTGGATTTATTCCCGCGAAGGCGGGAAACTATTATTTAACTTTCTTTAAGAACTATAAAATATGGCCATTCTGAACCAGCTATTATATTATTCACCAACACGGCTGTAATTTTTCTTGCAGGGCTAAAGCCCTCATTAGGCGGGTGGTGCAATGCCCCCCGGCTTAAAAGCCGGGGTTACAAAATTGTGATATATTCAATCATATGCAATGATCTTGGTCCAATCATACTTAAATTCACTTCTCACTCCATACACTCTACTCACTCATATCTCGAACTGCAGACCGTCATATGCAAGCTGAATGCCTTCAGGCAAGGCGGCATTAGCTTCGGCATGAACAATATCATGCGTCATGTGGGTGAAATAAGTCTGCTTTGCATTTATCCGTTCGGCGGCGGCGATTGCCTGCGCTATTGAAAAATGCGTTTCATGCTCGCGGTAGCGGAGTGCGTCAAGTATCAGCACTTTCAGCCCTTCAAGCTTGCTGAATTCGCTTTCGGGTATAAAGTTACAATCGGTCATATACGCAAAATCACCTATACGGAATCCATATACTGTTGTTGGACCGTGTTTATACTCCAGCGGTGTAACCTTCTGGCCGAATACTTCGAAAGGCTCAATGCTAATTGTATGCAGATTCACCAAGGGTATGCCGCCGCCTTTATAGGTGTTTTCATCAAACACATAGCTGAATGTCTGCTTTATTCTATCAGCAGTTTCGGAGTTGGCAAAAAGCTCCACATGCTTATGCTGAAGCTGGTTGATCTGGCGGATGTCATCGAGTCCCATAATATGATCGACATGGTAATGAGTATATAAGACTGCGTCAATATCGCTGATATTATATGCCAGCATCTGCTGGCGGAAATCGGGTGATGTATCGATAAGTATTTTTAAGGGACTGCTGTTAAGCTGTGTATCTGCTTCAATAAAAACTGAAACCCTGAGCCTTTTATCTTTGGGGTCCGCGGAAGTGCATGCCGGGCATTTGCAGCCAACAATAGGTACACCTTGTGATGTGCCGCTTCCGAGAACCGTTACTTTCATTTTGTCTCCGCCGGTTCAACTGCTTCTTCATTTTTCGAAAGCTTGCGTTTGCTTTCTTTTTCGACGATCTCCCTCACGTTCGGCTTCACAAATATATCATCAATGCCGATCTCTTTAAGGCTTTTAGAAACTATGATTATCCTGCGTTCAACTTCATTTCTTGCGTTAACAACAAGCAGTCTGGATTCCTTTAAGATGCAGTACCCGCCTTCAAAATTCCCTTTTTCATATCGTATCTTAAAACCAAGCTTATCCGCAACTTCTTCAAGCTCGGTCAGCATCTGTTTTAATTCCGGATCAACCTGCTTTTTTTTCTTCATTAACTACAGTAGGCCTGTTAAGTGGTTTAAAAATTACCAGCGGAATTATTGTGTAATAGCATAACACAGCAATCACCGGCACACCGCTGAAAGCGCCAATCCTCTCGCCGAAAAGACGCAGCAGCTCATCATGGTTTGGCGGACCGGAATGAAAAAGGATCATAAACTGCACATCAAGATAGTTTGTATAAAGCTCTATCGGCACAAACATAAAAAACAAAATGGCGCTCATTAACAGCCATCCGTTCTCTTTCATTTTCAGGTGCGTTGTTGCCACGAACCAAATTGCCGAAATAAGCACTAACACATAACTTATAACAACAACAAGCGATGCGTTGGATATCATCTGGAACAGCGTGTTTTCCCTATCAGGTGGTATTGAAGTACGGAAATCGAACTGGTCATAATCTAACAGTTCGTTGCCTATCAATGTGCGGATATTAATTCCGCCAAGCCAGAAAATCCCCGCCAGTACAAGCAGGGTTAAGGCTATTTTATTCGATCTTGTCTGTAAAATCTGTTTCATATCAGGTATAATTTACAAAAATATCAATTATTAGGGATAAATAATATAGAAAAGAAAGTATAGAAAACCTACGGAATTCACTTAAAATCCCGTTATATAGATATTTTGCGCTTTCAGCCGGGCTTCTAGTTCCGGGCTATGAACCAAAAAGCCTGCCGAAAAATCCCGTTTTATGTTTCGCGACCTCTGCTCTTACCGATTCGCTCGGATCCTGTTTAAGCTTCTGAACCGTGGCTTTTGCGAGATCCGTGTTTTTAGAAAGCGCCAGCCTGACCGCTTCGTTTGTATCAGCCGCCAGCAGCAACTGCAGATCAGCGGGTATTCCCAATCCATTCTCTGCTGCCGTAGATTTCAGTTCAACTGGATGGCTGCTAAGGCCGAGTTTTAAATTACTATAGAAGAACTTTTGCAGCTTTGTTATGTCCATATTGAAATTGATCTGTTCGTTGTTCACGGCGCCAACAAAGCTCTTTAGCCATGATAAAAATGTGGGTGACAAGAACGGACGTTCGAAATAACTTCTTATAAAATTTTCAAAATGCCGGCTGTAAATACTGAGCGGGGTAACATTGAGGAAATAGTCAATCGATGCTTTCAGATCATGTTCGCTCAGCTCCATAACCAGGAATAATGGCTGAACTTCGCGGTTGGGGTGCAGCTTAACCCAAAGAGCATCGGGCAGATAGTTTTCGTTGTCGCAGTATTTGCATTGAATGGTTCGTTTTGTATCATCATTCAGCTCAAGTGCTGCGCCGCAGGTCATGCATTTATAAACCAACAGTGAGTCTTTATCCTGCTCGGCCTTGCCTGAATCGCTGCTGGAAGAGTCGTTGATAACACCTACAGCCTTCGGGTGGAATTCTTTTAAAGCACCATCTGCCTTACGCACCGGCATTTTATGGCCGCAGGCAGCACAGCTATAGGGCTTTCCGGAGTCCAACACTGCGGTAATTGTATCTTCGGGAATAACCGCAAAACACTCCTCGCAGTATGGCGGCATGGAAGTGTACTCTAATTTATAGGCACCTGCACCTCCCATTTGTTCAATGCCGCCGGATAGATACCCGTTAACATACTTTTCCCTATCCATGAAGCCGAACATATTATCGATAAGTACGCCATTTACGTTAAGATGTTTGCCGCAGTTCCGGCAAATATCTGTATCAACTATGCCTGAAACTGCATGATAATTATTGCAGCCCGGGCAAACTATCTGAATTTTGAAAACGGATGTCTTTATCATTAATAAAATACCGTGCCTTCTTTTAAATGTTTCTGATCAAACTCCCTCAGATCCGTACGGGTTTCCAGCACGGATTTCAGGTTGGTGAAGAAAAATGTCCATCCAAGCTGGCAACTCATATGTGTACCCACTTTAAACTTTTCGCCTGCGGGAATATCATACTGCCTTAATGTTACAATACACTCTTTGCCCGCTTTGCTGAATTTTACTTCAACCTTGCAGCCTGCAAATGTGAACCTGAAAAGAGAGTTCCTGCGGACATCCAGCACTTTCCCGTTTTCAACCGCACCGATTGCCCACTTGAACATGTACTTCCCGCCTTTTTTCAGCTCAACAGCAGCATCCGTTAGGAACCATTTGCAGAGCTGTTTGGGGTCTGTCCACATTTTGAACAGCATTTCAGGAGTACCCTTATATGCAGCCCTTAGTGTAAATTCCTTCCAGTTGTATTTGAATTTTTTCGCCATGATCTTATAAATTTATATTTTCAGTACCTTAATTCCTTCAGTATTTCTTCTATCCAGAACTTCACGCCGAAATGATTAGGCTGTACAGGCAGAAATTCTTTCCTCAGTGTTTCAAGCTGGTTCTTTCTTTTTTTCTTATCTGTTTCTTCACGTGTATTTATGAGTAAAACAGTACATTTCAGGAAGCCAAGCATAGAGAGCCTGTACTCTTCGGATATATTTTCTTCCTTATTCAGCATTTTCCTGAATGATTCGATCATATTCCTGGATTCCTCAAAATATCCAAGCCGGTAGTTTAACTGGAGCTGCAGAAGCCTAACCTGTATCTTCATTATCACCCACGGAAAGCTTACCCTGCTCGCCAGTGCCAGCGCTTCCGCAAATTTCCCTTCATGCTGAAGTATAAACGCTTCGGAAAAACTTACACAGCTTTCTTTGATATTATCGGGTAACTTTTCCCTGTAGTCTTTAATGAACTCCCTTGCAAGCACGGTGTTTCCGGCACGTGTGAATACTTTTACATAGTTGATAAAGTTTGGATACAATAACTCGCCCAGCGTTACGCGGTTATTGCGGTATGAGTGCTCCAGCAGCTCCAAACACTCGCTGATAAAGCGCCTGTCGCCATAGATATTATACCTGTCTGTTGCGTATCCAACCAGGTACATGTTGGCATAATAGGCATCTTCATAACTCAATGTATCAAAATTAGCCAGGTAGTGCTTCTTAAGTGAAAAATATGAGTCTTCTTTTCTTTCCGAAACAAGAAGCACCAGAAGTTTATATGTTACAATTGTCGGATTTGAGCTAACATCATTTGCCTTGATATAGCTGAGTACTTCCCTGAGCATTTTTTTATCGGTGCTTACTTTGCTTTCTTTGCTGATATGCATCATGAGATTGTAAAACTTCAGCAGGTTAAGGATTGAGAACTCGTAAAAAGTATTGAACTCTTCCTGGATCATTGTAACACTATCAGGCTTCTCGAGTACTTTTGCCAGGTGGGCTTCCATGGTAAGCAAATACTTATTGTAAAGATATATGCTGTCTTTTATTTCTTCAGCCGCAAATTCCTTTTCAAGGGCATAAACTTCTTTTTTGTGATAGTTCCAGAGCTTCCGCGTTCTTAATTCAACAAGCAGATTAAAATCACGGGTGAAATCCGTATATACATTGGAGTGTAACCTCAAATACTCGATTCCGAGGTTGTAAAGGTCTGAAATTACATTCTTTATCCTGAAGTAATCATATTTTTCTCTGCCAAACACGCGGGTGGAGATTTGATCTTCATCAAGCTTACTTTCATCATAAACCGGGTAGAATTTTACAAGCGCCTCATTTAGCCTTATAACATTTTTATTTTTGTTATAAAAGGGCGATTTAACAAAGTCCCTGAAGCGTTTTATCT
>JACSRQ010000209.1 GCA_014879675.1 Ignavibacteria bacterium | reverse complement strand
GATTTTTTTGTGTTCGCTATACAAAAATAATAAACTCTCAGGAGGCTTTCTATTTAAACATAAGGTCTTTTGAGACCGCGCCAGCGGGCTCAAGGAGGGGCAGGCATAACGAGCTCAAGCGAGTTATGACGGGGTGGTTTAATGCTTTTGCTTCCGGCAAGCGCTTATCACCAAACCACCCCAACTTCGGCTAATGCCGAAGTTTTCCCCTCCTTGCCATCTGCTATTGCAGATTCAAAGGAGGGGAGTTCAAAGCATTATCCTTTTTACTAGCCAGTTCGAAGATATCCTTCTTTTGGTATCACCAAATATCTACAATTTCTTTATCTTTGTAGATTCTAAAGTAACAAGCAGCACAGACATTCCTGTCTGTGTTCAATAATTTTAACGGTATATGTCCAATTTTCTAGGTAAACTAAGAGTAGAGCTTGATAACATGAAGGTTGACGGGCTCTATAAACACGAGCGCGTTATTACAAGTGTGCAGGATGCAGCTATTAAGCTGGATTCCGGCAAGGAAGTCATAAATTTCTGCGCGAATAATTATTTGGGACTCTCATCACATCCCAAAGTAGTTGAAGCCGCCAAAAAAACGCTTGATTCACACGGATTCGGTATGTCATCGGTGCGGTTCATCTGCGGCACGCAGGATATACATAAGGAGCTTGAATCAAAGATCGCTGATTTCCACGAGACCGAAGATACTATCCTTTACGCCGCATGTTTTGATGCGAACGGGGGAGTATTCGAACCGCTGTTTCATGATACCGATGCCATAATTTCGGATGAGCTGAATCACGCCAGTATTATCGATGGCGTTAGATTGAGCAAATCCACCCGCTACAGGTACAAGAATAACGATATGGATGACCTGAAGCGTAAGCTTGATGAAGCAAAACGCGACGGCGCGAAAAATATGGTAATTGTTACAGATGGTGTGTTTTCTATGGATGGATATATAGCAAAGGTTGATGAAATTGTAAAAATTGCAAAAGAGCATGACGCGCTTACAATGGTTGATGAGTGCCATGCTGCGGGATTCCTTGGCACACACGGCAGGGGAGCGACTGAACATTGCGGAGTTCTTGGCAAAGTTGATATCGTAACAGGCACACTCGGCAAAGCTCTCGGCGGCGCTATGGGCGGTTACACAACAGGCAGAAAAGAAATTATCGAAATGCTTCGCCAGCGTTCACGTCCCTACCTTTTTTCAAACTCGCTTGCGCCTGCAATTGTGGGAGCATCAATTGCAGTATTTGATATGCTTGCAAACACAACCGAGCTTCGCGATAAGCTTGAAGATAATACAAAGTATTTCAGAACGGAAATGGGCAAGCTTGGGTTTGATATAAAAGAAGGCACCCATCCTATAGTTCCGGTTATGTTGTATGAAGCGAAACTTTCACAGGATTTTTCTGCAAAGCTGCTTGATGAAGGCATTTATGTTATCGGATTCTACTATCCCGTGGTACCTAAAGGCCAGGCGCGGATCCGTGTTCAGGTTTCCGCCGCGCATACGAAGGAGCATTTGGATAAAGCGATAGCAGCATTCAAGAAAGTTGGTGAATCACTGGGCGTATTGAAATAATTGTTAATCTACCGATACATATTAAAGGCACATTTTGCCCCATTTCTAATATCTTTTTTTATTGTTATTTTTGTTTTTACGTTCCAGTTCATCTATAAGTACATAGATAACCTGGTAGGTAAGGGCTTAAGCTGGTGGGTAATTTCACAGCTTATTACCCTGAACCTGGCGTGGATGGTGACCTTAGCGGGTCCCATGGCAGTTTTAATAGCTACGCTAATGGCATTCGGTTCTTTGTCATCTTCGAACGAAACAACAGTAATGAGAGCCTCGGGCTTAAGTCCGTTCAGGCTGATACTTCCTGTTCTGTTACTTTCCGGCGTGCTTTGTTACGGATTGATACTCTTCAACAACAAGGTTCTTCCGGAAGCAAATCACCGCACAAGAGTGTTAATGACAGATATCCAGCGCACACGCCCAACCTTCGTAATTGAAGCGGGCAGGTTCACCGATGATATCAGCGGGTATAACCTGCTGGTAAGAAAAACATTCGAAGGCTCCAACAAGCTTGAAGGTGTTTTCATAATCGATAACTCGAACCCGGTGTACTCAAACACACTCACCGCCGATAGCGGGCAAATAAATTTTTCAAGAGATTACAGTAAAGTAATTTTGGATCTCTATCACGGTGAAATTCACCAGATAGATAAGAAAAATCCGGGCGGGGGATACAGGAAGATAGAATTCGGAAAGCATATAGTTACAATTGATGCTTCAGGGTTTGGCTTCAGCAACTCAGATGAAGGCGCATTTTCGCGGGGTGACCGCGAACTGAGCGCAGACTCAATGCGAAGCATTGTAAACAACATCGAAAAGAGCTATAACACGGATAAAAATAATTCTATCCTGCAGCTTCAGCAGCTAGCGCTTGATTACGGCAGATTCAAATATGATTCTGTTCTAACCGATTCAATGGCTTCTAAGCAAAGAGAGATGTTAGCCGGTACATTGGTTAACAGGTACAAAGGACTTAAGAACAAGTTCCAATCTCAGACGCAGACTATAAAGGCTAATTCCAGGCAAATGGATTCATTCCTGGTCGAAATTTACAAGAAGTACTCTATCCCTTTTGCATGTGTTGTTTTCGTTCTTATTGGTGCACCGATGGGAATGATAACCCGAAAGGGCGGATTCGGTGTAGCGGCGGGTATGAGTTTAGGATTTTTTTTATTATATTGGGCATGTTTGATCGGGGGAGAAAAGCTGGCAGATAGAGAGCTTTTAAGCCCGTTCTTAAGCATGTGGGTTGCAAATATTTTGTTAGGTTTAGCAGGCGTTTATTTAGTATTCAGGGATAGTTTAAATCTGAAACGATTGTTCAAAGTTAAACCAATTTAAGAGTTTAAAGTCAAGTCCCGGGCAACAATTTTAGCCTAATCCCGCCAGGTTCGAAAGAAAGCAACGGTAAGCAAAGAATTGTGTGATCCGGGTAACTTGACTTTTTTATTTTACCGGCATTAAAACCGGGACAATTTATACTTACTACAAAATGGAAAAAGCAAAGGTATTGATCACGGGACTCGGAGGAATAGCACAGGTAGCGCACCTGCCGATCCTTTCAAAAATGGAAAATGTTGAGATCGCCGGTGTTTGCGATATAGATAAATCAAAATCCCGGACAATTGCTCAAAAATATAATGTGAAGAATTTTTATACCAGCCTCGAGGAAATGCTCTCGGCTGTACCGGCTGATTGCCTGGTTGTGACATCTCCCACGAACCTCCATACTGAGCAGGCTATACTTGGATTTGAAAAAGGACTGAATGTACTGGTGGAAAAGCCCCTTGCCCGCAATTATGAAGAAGCGTCAAAGATCGTTGAAGCAGCCAAAAAGGCGAATAAACGCCTGATGGTTGGGATGAATAATCGTTTCAGGCCTGATATTATGATGCAGGAAAGTTTTGTATCGGCTAAAGAGATCGGCGAGGTCTTTTATGTAAAAACGGGCTTCCTGAAGAAAAGAAGCACCGATGAAAAATGGTCGGTGAATAAGAACGAAGCCGGCGGCGGTGTTTTTATAGATCTGGGAATAGTTGTTCTTGATATCGCTTTGTGGATACTTAAATTCCCAAAGGTCAAAAGTGTTTCGGCAGTGAACTATTATCATTCGTTCAAAGATGTTGAGGACTCTTCATTTGTCTTCATAAAGTTCGAGAACGGTTCAACCGTTTCAATTGAAACCAGCTGGACGCTGAACAGGGAAAACGACATTTTCTACTGCAATGTTTACGGCAAAGAAGGTAGCTCAAGCATTAACCCCCTTAGAATATATAAACAGATGCATGAAACGCTGGTGAATGTTACCCCAATAAAAATGGAAAAACCCGCCAACATTTTCAAGCGCTCGTACGAATATGAGATCAGCCATTTCATAAACTCGGTTATTTCAGGCAAACCATCGCTTTCAGACGGCACAGAAGCGCTTGACAGAATGAAAATTGTGGATGCTGTGTATGAGTCGGCAAGAACAGGAAAAGAAGTATTATTTTAATATGACAGGAATCAAAAACATCGGAGTTATCGGTGCAGGAACAATGGGAAGCGGCATAGCAACCGCTTCCGCTGCAAGCGGATTCAAAACCCTGCTGTTTGATATTTATCCCCAGGCCTTGGATAAGGCAAAAGGATCAATATTAAAAGGATTTGACAAGCTGCTTGAAAAAGGGAAATTCGATGCTGCAAAACACAAGGCTTCCGGAGAAAACCTGGTAATTGCAAACTCACTTGAAGAGCTGAAGGATTGTGATATTATTATCGAAGCAGCCATTGAAGATATTAATCTCAAGAAAGAACTGTATTCAAAGCTTGATGAGATCTCAAAACCGGAAACAATCCTTGCCACAAATACTTCTTCATTTTCAATTACATCAATCTCAACAGCAGTTAAGAATGAACCCGGACGTGTAATTGGAATGCATTTTTTCAATCCGGCCAACATAATGAAGCTTGTCGAAGTTATCAAAGGCAGCTTTACTTCCGAAAAGACGGTCGATTCCGTTGTTGATCTTTGCAAAAAGCTGGGAAAGGTACCCGTTTTATGCGGAGATACTCCCGCATTCATAGTGAATAGGGTAGCGCGTGCGTTTTACGGCGAATCACTGAAAATTATGGGCGAAGAAAACAAAGATGCTAAGTTCATCGACGAGATCATGAAAGAAGAGGGCGGATTCGCTATGGGACCGTTTGAGCTTATGGATCTTATTGGTATCGATATCAATCTCTCTGTAACCAAATCAGTTTATGAAGCGTTCTTTTATGACCAGAAGTATAAACCCAGCCCAATCCAGCAGAAGATGGTTGACTCCGGTCTGCTTGGCAGAAAAACCAAACAGGGTTTTTACAAGTATTAGAATTATTCCGGCCTTATTGCTTAATCAGAGTTTTTGCATCAGATGAGTTTTAGTTTCACACTTAAAAACTAAACTTTACACAAAATGAAAACCTTAATCTCAGCAGTACTTGTTTTTCTTTTCACCTTTTCCACTATCACTTCATCTCAGACCATAGAACCCGAAAAATTTAGTAACTACCTCAAGAGCGGCAGGTGGGCAGTGCAGTTTGAATTAGGTACATTTATTAATCCTGATTATTTCCAGGGCATCGAGCTTTCGATTAAGCCGCAGCTTGGTTCTTCTTCAGCGCTTAAGCTGGGAGTTGGATTCAACCGCTCAACTTTATCTGGTACTACCAGGCAGGAAAACTTATCAAAGCCCAAAATTGATGAAAAAAACAGCTTCAGCGTTAGCCTGACCTATATACATTACTTCAATCCAAAGGACCGCGTTTGTTTCTTTGCAGGTTTTGGACCTTTATATACTTATGATGATGTGAAACAGGAGTACTCAAATATCTACAGGTTTGGTTCTTCAACCACTATATATGAAACATACAACAGCTCGAAGCAATGGAGCGTCGGAGGCAGGGCAATTATGGGAATCGAGTGGTTCCTTCATGAACGCGTAAGCCTGCTTGCAGAGTATAATATGGAGTTTCTAATTGGGAAGTACAATGGTACAACTACGAGCAAGACTTATTATACATTCGAGCATGCTGAAATTGAAGTACGGGATGAAGCTCTTGACGTAACAAATTTCAGGTTCAACATTGTTAAGATAGGGCTCTCGGCATATTTTTAGTATGTTTGTATGACAATGTATCTTTTGTTTTATATTTTTTAAAAGGGATAAATTTTCTTATCTTTGTTTAGTTATAAATTAACCGGCAGCTAAATGCAGACATTACTTAAGATACTAGGCTTTGTAACTATTTTTATCGGCATTATTGCCGGTATATATGTTATTTCAGACGCTTTAAGCCTTTACGCAAGCTTTAAAGGCGCTCCGAATCCTTACATGGAACAGATATACCTTATAAAGATCGTTGCAGGGGCTGCCATCATACTTTCTTCGATTGTTTCGGGAATGCTTTATCTTAGCTTTGGTATTGTGATCGAGCTTCTCGATAGCCTCAATCACCGCATTATTACATTCCTCGACGCAGTTGAGAAATCCAAGAATCCAAAGAAGGACGACGAATTCAGCTTTTAATTTTTATTAACACAGAAATGAAAAAGGTCAAAGCGAATAACTTTGACCTTTTTTTGTGATTCGAACATAAGCCGTGAAACCCTTTAATGTATTATTTCAATTCATGCTTTGTGTGCGATACCCATTTGGGCAGATCGTGGTCTTCTTTACCCATTATCATATTCAACTGCCCGGTGTGGTGCATAACATGGCGCATGTTGTACATTGTGATTTCCAGCATGCTGTAATCCTTCCATGGATTCTTCCACCTGAATGATGCCTTGGCTTCATCCATATCAACCAGCAGATTTCGCAGCTTCTTGCGGCAATGCTCCACGTAATCCAACATCTCTGCTTTGGTATGCAATTTTCGGGGCATAACATCATCAATATCCTCCTGACTTATGCCAAACACTTCCGGCATCATGAAGTTATCCGGATCCATATCGAGGTAATAATCCGTAAAGAATAATGTATGCAATCCAATATACCAGAAAGTACTTCGTATATCATCGATATTTTTCGCGTCAGCGGTATCTTTGCCGGTCGAGTAATTGTAATTCCACAAACTGTCTCTTATACACATCTGACGCTGCCGACGACGGA
>JACSRQ010000236.1 GCA_014879675.1 Ignavibacteria bacterium | reverse complement strand
TTTTTGTGTTCGCTATACAAAAATAATAAACTCTCAGGAGGCTTTCTATTTAAACATAAGGTCTTCAGACTGCTAGCGCAGTCTGCAAAGTAGGGTAGCTTTTTTTGATTCAAGTCCCCTCCCTCAAAGGGGATTTAGGGGAGGTCGTTAGCCCGGTCCGCATCATCCCCTCCGAATATTCTCTTCTTGTTTCTGTGCTTCCGTGTTAGAATAATGATCCGCTCAGGCGAGCGGATTTACATTGACCGCGTAGCGGTCACACATTTATAGAAAGGATACCCATAAACCAATTGACCACAGCGTGGTCACACATGAATACAAATAGAAATAGGATAGACCACCTTTGTGAATATTCTCTCCTTGTTTCTGTGCCTCCGTGTTAGAAAGATGATCCGCGTGACCGTTGATCCCACAAACAGACAATAAAAAACCCCTGCATTACAGGGGTTCTTGATTACACTCTAAAGTACTTACTTACAGACTATTTTATAATATTAAGCTTTCTGACCTCTTTATACTTGCCAACTACAAGGCGGTAATAGTATGAACCTTTTGTCAGCTTTGCTTTCATAAGCTCTGCGCTGAACTCGCCTGCCGGTTTCTGGTCGTCTATCAGCACTGCCAGTTCCCTGCCGTTGTTATCAAATATCGAAAGCCTTACGTATTCCGGCTGCGGTATCGAGAAGCTGAATAGAGTATTATTATCAACCGCAAGCACTTCTGACTGCTGGAGCTCCTCAGAGCTTAATATTACCGGTGTAAGGTTCTCCTGATTCAGATCGCCTGCAAATACGCTTAATGCAGTGCATAAAAAAAGAAGCACGAACAGGCTGATTGCCCTCATTTGCTTCATTACCTGGTTTTGGGATTTAATAGCTTTCATTTTATAAAATTGCCTTCCTGAAAAGTTTATTGTTAAATAATCTCTTCTGCTATTTTCTTTCCCTACCGAATTAGTACTACAAATATAGCCTCTGCAGGTGCCCCGAAACAATCGTAAACCTAAGTAAATACAGAATTACCCTCAAAACCTAAGTTTTCCACTAATCACTGTATGTAGATTTTGTTAAAATCTCTAACGTATCGGGGGTATATAGTTTTGGCAAATAATAGCACAGAAATGAGGATTTTGGGGATTTTCGGATCTCGGAGTGCGGATCTGGAAGATTTTGGACTGCGAAATGGTGATTTCGGATTGAAAAGCCGGGTGATTTGAGTGAGATGAGTAGGTAAGTAGGTGAGTAGGTAAGTAGTTAAGTTGTTGAGTAGTTGAATAGGTAAAATGGAAAATATGGCATTTGACATTTCACGTTTGACGTTTCACGCTTGACTTTCGTTTTGTGAAAGTTTTTACATTTCACATTTGACGTTTCACGTTTGACGCCTGACTTTCGTTTTGTGCCTGCCTGCCGAAGCGAAGGAAGGAAAGTTTTACTATTTGGTATTTGGTATTTGGTATTTGACATTAAAAAAATCCCCGGCCTTTTGGACCGGGGAGTTTTGCTTCTGCGGAATTTCTATTGCTGTTCGCAGAAGCGGGGGGTAACAGCAAACTTGTTTAAATCTCTTTTACTCGCTTAGATAAAGTCTGATGCCTTCTGCTGCGAATGGTGCTACTGCGAACATTGCGATTGCGAACATTATGATAAATTCCATTTTAATAACTCTCCTTTATTGTATGTTAAAAATAGATGTTTTTTGTTTTCCTCTTGTACTGCCTTTGCTGCTTTGCTTCTTCTGCTGCTTTGCTGCTCTTCTTACTTCTTTGGTTTTTTTGCTTCCAGGCTTCTGCTTCTCTCTTTGCCTTTTGCCTTTTCACTTTTGCCTTAGAAGTCTCTCTCTGCTCTTACCTTCAGAACAAGGGGTCACCGGTTTCTTCCGTTTAATATTCCGGTGAGTCCCTTATTCCTTTTGGTTTATATGAAAACAACTTCCCTAATATTGTTTCCTTTTGGATCAAGGATCCCGCTATAGCGGTATTATTTTACTAATGTCATTTTCTTGATATCTGTGAAGCTGCCTGCAGTCAGTCTGTAGAAGTACACACCGCTTGAAAGGTTCGCCGCATTGAATACAACATTGTATGAACCGGGGTTTTTTACGTCATTTACAAGAATCTGTACTTCTTTACCAAGCATATCGTACACTCTCAGCTCAACTTTTTCTGCTTTAGCTATTGAATAGCTGATAACAGTATTGGGGTTAAACGGGTTCGGGAAGTTCTGGTTAAGCTCAAACTTCGTCGGGTTTGTGTTCTCTACAGTCGGTGTATTATCTTCCATGAACATGGTGCTTGGTGTATTATCGCCGCCTGAAGGCTTTACCGGCATATCGATGTAGAAGTTGTTTGTTAACATCATAATGGTGACGCCTTTTTTCATTGCCGGCAGAACGAACGGGTTTGTTCCGAAGAATGGTGTTTCTTCTGTGGTGCGGTCAAGGTTTGTTAATACTATCCTTATTTTGCTGCCTGCTTTAAATATGTGTGAATGGCCCTGTCCGCGGAAAGTTACCTGTTTTCTCTCCGGAAGGAATCCGTAACTGTTGTTCCTATCCTGGTAGTTAAGCCTGGTTACGAACCTTGCTGATCCGTTGGGGAACACTTCATAAACCTGGAAGTTGAACTGAACGAAAGGCTTTGCTGTTGCGATGTAGTCCATCTTTATAGAAGGTGTTCCCGTCATTTCCATATCCTGTGTTAAAGCGCCTGTTTCGTAGTTATTCTTATCGATCTTGAAGTTATTTGTGAAGTTGGTGCCTTTGAACTCATCATAAACTGCCTGCTGAATTGTATAGTTGTTCCTTATATCGTTTGTGAAAAGGTCAACATCAGGCAGCCAGCCGCCGTTATTTGCAGTTGTTTTAAGCTTGCCGTTATTGTTGAAGTATAATCTTGTGTTCTGGCTTACTGATTTAAGTAATGCCTGTGAGCTATCGTGTGAGAAGCTCCAGTACTGGCCTACAACAGGTGATGTTGTTGAAGCATACTGGTATTTAGCCTGTGAAAATATGTTGGTCTGCATTCCCCATAAATTCTGGAAGAAGAAATTGTTGAACCAATCCATATGCCACTGGTCTTCGGTTAAAGATTGTTCTCCGCCGTGGCCCTGCACTGCGCCCATATATGATGACATTGGTGAGTTTACAAGGTGGATGTTCTGAAGCCAGCCATCTGCGTTGAAGAATTTATCCTGCCATGAAGCTTCTACAAGAAGTGGAATGTTGTTGTTTGAAAGAATGTTTGTAAAATCTCTGTCTCTCGGGAGCCAGTAAGCAAGGCTATCCCAATACTGCTTGTTTTCAGCGTAGATCCAGTCGCTCATTCTGTTAACCTGACCATTGTATCTTGCTGTATCCTGGTTATATTCAATTGTCCAGAGTAATGTCATTTTAACGCAGCCGTTCTCTATCCAGCTTGAAGCGAAGTTAGGAGGAGCAACTGAGTTGATGATAGCTTTTACATTTAATCCGCCCATTGAAGCAGCCATAAGCGGAACTGCGCCGCCCTGTGAGCCGCCCATTACAAGGATCTTATCTCTGCCAACGCCGTTTGCGGTATCGTTTCTTAAGAAATCAACTATCTCTTTAAAATCCATAGCTTCAGTTCTGCTGATCAGGTTTGAAAGTCCGCCTGATAAACCCTGGCCTCTTACGCTGTATGTCATGGTATAATAACCATACTCAGCCTGCTGGCGGCAGAACTCTGAAAGAGTCTCTTTGCTATCTCCGTAGCCGTGAACCATAATAACAGTTGGCCATCCGCCGGCGGGAGCCGTTGCATTGGGGATCCATTTCAGACAGTCGATAATAACGCCGTCTCTCATTGTGATCGTGAAATTTGTTCTGGTTGCAGTGTAAGGATTATCGCCCGGTACCTGGGGAAGAAAATTTGGTGTCCATGTATTAAGCCCTTCAGGTTTGCTTAATGTTTGTGAATAAGAAGTGTAAACTGAAACAAATAAAAAAAGAAGCCCTGATAGTAGAACGATCAATTGCTTCTGTGTGAACTGGGATTTAATAGCATTCATCACGATTGTGATTTCCTTTCTGAAAAGATTTTTAATTAATGTTTGAAAAAATCTTCTCTGCTATTTGGTTTCCCTACCGATTAGTGATACAAATATAGCAGGCGGGTGAACCCTAAAACAATCGTTCATGGCAAGTATAAATCAAATTACACCTGAAACCGAATTTTTAATGGAATCACTGTATAGGGTTAAACCCGAAGTTTTCTAACGTGAATCCACTAGGGCAGCACGGGGTGCGCAACTTCTAGAAGTAAAAAAAGGCTCTTTTTGTCCAGAAAACAACACTTTTATTGTGAAAAAATACTAATGGAAAAAATGAATAATTGAGCTAAATATACGAGTAACGCCGGCGGTGAAAATGTAATATGACTCGTTGTTAGTCACAAAACAAATAACGCTGATCTTTGATCTGTCAATTATTGTCCAAGAATTGGCCAAACAGGGCATCGTAATGAAGGGGATTTAGAAGATTATAGATATGTTCATCACAACCCGGCAGCGCTGTGTTGCATTCACAACCATGCAAAGACATACCTTATCCTAAAAGTAATTTATATATTAAGCGAAAACTAAGCAGAAACAAATGTGTGAGGTTATCAAATGAAACTAAAAAAGATAGACTGTATAATGCATTTCACGAAAAATATAAATACAGCCGAAAAATACTATACCGAGATCCTGGGCTTACAAGTCTTGTGGCGTGATGAAAAAGTAAACATGACGGGAATGGGGATGGATGAGACCGATGCTGAGATAGTGCTGCATAATGATGAAAATATTCCGCAGGATAATGTGCATTATCTTGTAGATGATGTTGATAAATTTTGTGAAGAATATGAATCGGCAGGGCAAAAAATAATTGTAGAGCCTTTTGATATCAGATGCGGCAAATGCGCTGTTTTAGGTGATATTGAAGGAAACGCAATTTCAATTCTGGATTTAACTAAAGTAATTTGTTAAAGTCATCCGATGACTTTAAGTCACCGGATGATTAGAAGAATTCTAAAACTGTATGCTGAATCCGCATAAAGGCTGGAATTTCCACTGGTATATAGTACCCTGCGCATTTTAACGCCGTTGTTGTTTAGAGAGGTGTCACCAACAACACGACTTAATTCTGCGGCGGGAAGTTTGTTATTTTAAATGAATCATTTTCTTTGAATCAGTAAATTTATTCCCTGCTTTTATTTTATAAAAATAAATCCCTGAAGCATATCCTTCCATATTTACTATAATTGAATAATTTCCGGCAGATTGTTCTGATTTAACAAGAGTTACGATAGACTCTCCCAAATAATTATAGATTTGCAGTTCTACAAAATCAGCTTCAGGTAAAGCATAAGTTATTAATGTTGTCCCATTGAATGGATTGGGGTAATTTTGATATACTTTATATTCATTCGGCATTTCATTTGACGAAGAATTTATTCCCAATATATGATTATATTTTACTGTAACCGCATCATTATAGTTAATGCTTGATTTCCGGCTATTACCGGTAGCATAAATAATATTTGTATCTACTATTATATCATTTGCAAAATCCGTTCTATTAGCTGTCACTCCTGTATACCTGGTCACCCAATGCAGTATTCCGGATGGTAAATATTTTAAAATAGTAAAATCGATTCCTGTATTGGTATAATCGCCGCCACCGCATACATAAACATTTTCATATTTATCAAATTTAATGTTTGAGGGAATATTCAGGCCGCCAACTAAACCGGCATTAAATGTTTTTATCCATTCAAGATTTCCTAAAGAATCGTATTTTAACGTTCCTATATCATACCCGCTGGCAGGTGCATAATATGTTGCGGTATAATAAATGCTGTTACCGCTTTTGCTGATTATCGGACCCCAGAGCGAGAAATTTCCGGGACCAAATTGCGGGTAATTTCTGCTCCAGACAGTATCTCCGTTATTTCTTAATTTCAACAGGTAAGAATCATATTGTGCCTGAGGTCGTACCTGGGTTCCTGTTAAATAGATATTTCCTGCTTCGTCCAGTACGATCCCACCCCAGCCTATATTTGATCTTCCAACATCCAAAGTAAAGGTTTTGTACCAGTATAAATTTCCATCAGGTGCATACTTCAGGATTAAACACTTAGGCGGTATTCCTATACTTCCTATTGTGTAAATATTATTATTGCTGTCAATAAATACTTTTTGATTGCTGAGACATGTTTGCCCGGGGTTAAAGTATCTTACCCATGATGTATCTCCATTAGGTTTATATTTTATAATCAAAGGGTATCCTGTTGAGCCTATATTTGCTCCGCCAATTAAAATAATATCCCCGTTATTATCAGCTGTAATTCCTTCCGGTGAGTCATCAGTATCCCTATTGTAAAGCCTGCTCCATTGCAGCACCCCATTGTTATTAAACTTTACAGTATATATCCAGTAATCAAGTTCGATATAAACAGTTCCTGTGATATAAACATCTCCTGTGGCAGCTATATAAAAGTGAGAGGAACCTCCTGTAGAGAAACTTCCGGTCGGTGTATGGTGAACAGAGAAAAGAAGGTTTCCATTTTGGTCATATTTAAGAAAACCAAAACCCAAACCTGTATCGGCCAAAACGTAAATATTCCCCTGGATGTCTTTCTGAATAGATTTGCCATTTGAAGCCTGCGGTGATTGCGGAGATGGCCATCTTGCAGTCCACACCTCAGTCGGTTGCTGGGCGTACAATGCTATTGTAAACATGTAAATGAATAAAAATGCAATAGATTTTAATAACTGTCTGAAAGAGAAGGTTTTAC
>JACSRQ010000106.1 GCA_014879675.1 Ignavibacteria bacterium | reverse complement strand
TCCGTCGTCGGCAGCGTCAGATGTGTATAAGAGACAGAATAAATACCGCTTGAAAGCTGTGATGCGTCAAACGATACTTCCTTCACTCCGGGCGTAACAAATTCATTGTTTGCCAAAGTACGAACAAGCCTTCCGGCGATATCGAATACTTCAATTGTTACGTTGGATGACTTAGGAACTGCAAACCTGATAGTAGTAGAAGGATTAAATGGGTTCGGATAGTTCTGTTTCAACACAAACCCGTTCGGGACTTCACTGCTAATAGGCTGAATTCCGATGATCGTAGATTTGAAACACTGGTAAACCGGAGCGATGATCTGGCTTTCTATTGTGTTGCTGACACCAAAGCCCTGACATCCCGGAACAGGTGTACTCTGGTATGTAATGAGTGCTCCTGATGTAGTATTACCGGTTTTCGCAACTACAGGATACATTTCGTCTTCGGTAGTTGTATTTGTGATGTTCTGTGGATTTGACCATGTCAATCCGCCATCAGTTGACTTGGTTGTAAAAATATCGAAGAAGTTGAAACCTTCAGAAGATGTATCAGGTCTGGCAACTTCAAATGCGACGTGTATCACTGATCCGTCATCCGAGAATCCTATAGATGGATGGCCAACTATACTTGCATTAACCTGGAAGGCAAATCTAAAAATATTTTGTATTGTACGCAGCCTCGTTACCTGTTTGAATTTAGCTGTATCTGAAAGTACATCCACATTTAGGTAGCTTGCAATTCTTACCGGGTTTCCTCCGTTAAGGTTTGGGCTCCAAATACAGACATTGTATCCTTTCCTATTGGAGTCCAGAAGAGTCTCACTTCCCGGAGCCCAGTTTCCATATCCGGTACCCGGCTGTGTGGTGAATACTAAATACGGCTCGTTGGTTGATGTTTTTATAGCTGCATCCTGGTGCCAGTATGGCTGGGCAGAGTCCCCGTTAATCATACCGTTTGCCATTATTTTCTGCACAGATGACCAGGTGGTTCCGTTATCGGTTGACTTCTGATATCTGAATACAGAAAATTGCTCGCCTCCATTAGTTGTAGATTCATTAATGAAGTTGTAAAAAGCGTGCAGTGAATTGTTTGGTGCAGCATATACATCATATGATGCGACAAAATCTGTGCTTGGTGTTTCGAAAACCATATTTCTGTTTCCGAAAGTACTTGTAGAGGGGTCGAAATTCTGAGAATAGATCGTGTCATTTCTCTGCCACAAGCCCGCAACGGTTCCGTTATTCATCTTTGAGATAAAATAATCAGTATTTCCTGCCTGGCCTGTTCCCGGAACATAATATACCGTTCCGGTACCTGCACCTAATACAACATCAATACCTACACCGCCTGCTCTTAATGAACCGGACCAAATTCTCCCGCCGGAGCCGACAGTTGTTCCGGTGCCGCCGAATAAGTAAAACAGGTCAGGCCAGCGGCTCTTTCCTGAGGTCATTTCAAATCTTGAGGTCGACTCCCAGGTATTACCTTTGGTCGTACTGTAGTTATAAACAATCCTTACACTTGTGCCACCGTTGGCATTTACTGCTTCGGCTGAATCAAGATATACCATTCCAACAACGACGGTATCATTTGTTACGGCAATCTGGTTTAATGTATTGCCATTAGTAGCATAATCTGAAAAACCTACCATTCCGGGAATTGCATTGCTTGGAATAGAGAATAAAAAGGGAACAGGAATATTTCCGTTCCTATAAAAAGGAAAATTGGGCTGTTTTACTGTTTCTTCTTTTTGCTGAATGTATTTTGGCGCCCGGGTTACATTGCTTGTTTGAGCAAATGTAAAACACGAGCATACGAATAATGTCAAGAAGATTGAAATTCTTATAGACATAGTGCTCCTGGTTTTTTGTTTTACTAATATGTGACTTGAAATAAATATAATACAATAATGGTGTGATTTCAAGTATAAATCCAGAAATTATTAATTTTATGAAAAGGCGCTCAGCGGAAAACGGGAATAAAAAAAGGCAGGTTTTCACCTGCCTTTTTGAGAAACAAATCTAAAAAGATGTTATTTAATCAGAACCATTTTCTTTGTTTCAGAATAGCTGCCTGATTTTATTGAATAGAAATAAACACCGCTTGGCAAGTTAACAGCGTTGAATTCTACTTCTTTAACACCTGGTGTAACAGCTTCATTTTTAGCTAATGTAGCGATAAGCTTTCCTGTTACGTCAAATACTTCTAATGTAATATTTGCTGATTTAGGAACTGAGAACCTGATCTTTGTAACCGGGTTAAACGGATTCGGATAATTCTGTTCAAGGTTAAATTTGAACGGAACCTCGTTGCTTATCTGGTTAATACCAATTACGATATCGAGTTTAGCCCTGATGAACCTCTGTTTTGCAAGTGATTCAGCAGCAGGTGGTGTCTGTGTTACGCTTCCAGCGACTGAATCCTGCTGGTACACGAGGTTTGCATAGTAAAAACCGCCTGTTTTATCGTTTGTCGGTGAAAGTGAAACAAATCTGTTATCTCTTAACGGACCTGAATTGTTTGTCAATCTGGTCGGTGGGAACTTCCAGTTTGCACCACCATTGTTTGAAGTTGTCAAGTAAACATCATAATAGTGTGAACCGATAGCATCTGTATCAGCACGTGATACTAAGAAAGCCATCATAAGAACCTGACCATCATTTGACCTGCTGATTGAAGGCCTTGAAATCGAAGCCATAACATCAGTAGCGCCACCGTTACCATTGTTGCTCCATGTTGAATCAAATGGAGTTTCAACTGCATTTCCACCGTTAACATCAGGTGACCAGAAACCAATACCTGCTTTTCCAGAAGGATAATATGTACCTGTTGTTGTAACACCGACTAATTCAAATGCAACTTTAGGTGTTGTGCCAACATAAGTAATAGAGATTCCTCTCATAGTTCCATATAAACCATCCAAATACACCGGTGGATTCCAAATTAACAAAGGTGCGGTCCATGTTGCACCGTCATCTGTGGAATAAGTGTAATACGCTTTGCCAGTATTTGATAAATTAACATTATCATTTGCAACATAAACTAAACCAATTCTTCCATCACTTCCTCTTGCAAAACTATAAACTTCAGCATTACCAATGTTCATATCTCTTACATATCCGGAGAATGAAGAAGTTGTTACTGAAAGTCCGCGGTTATATGAGGCTACTGTATCAGCACTAGTAGTATTGATAGAACCCATTATAACAAATTTTGTAGGATTGGTTAAAGAGGATGTTGGCTGAATTCTACCCCAGATATTCTGAAGTGAATTGAACGGATTTGAACCCGGATCAAGCGTTGTAAATGTACCTGCACCCGGAGCAACGTCTGCAAAAACCTGAAGCCTGGTAGGAGCGCTGCCGAAATCAGTGTGTCCGCCAATAATAGCTGAACCATCTGATAAACCGCTAACAAAACCAAAACCGTTTGTTCCTGTTGTCGGATTCGGACCGTAATCTGTCCATGTTGCGCCATAATCTGAGCTGAACATGTAATAAACCCTTCTGTCAGCAGCAGGCCATGTTGGTGTTAAATTCACAGTGTAAACAGCATGTATGTTCTGGGGAATATTTGGATCCTGCCAGATCTGCTGAGGTACACCGTTACTCTGTAGGTCATAAATTGTCTGCGGACCTGTACGCACATCTGTGTAACTGAGAACTGAATCCGAATATACTATCGGATCAAAGTTATTAGCGTCAGCATTTACTACCTGGCCGCCTGTTGATGTTGACTGTTCAAATCCAGTAATTACGGTTTGAGGATAAAGCTGAGTTTTCCTATCGCCGCTATTCTTGAATGTGAAATTTAATGCAAGACCAATTACCACTAAGATGAGAAAAGCTGTGGAAATCTTTTTGATCATGTTATTTCCCTTTCGTTTAGATTGTGTTAGATATTCTTTAAGATTATTCTTAAGTTCTGATGCAATATAATAAAAATACAAAATATTTCAAGTATATTTAAATTAATACAATATAACCTGAGAAAGTTCTGTAATTTATCATTATTTCAATAAAATCATCTTCTTTACATCCGTAAAGTAGCTGGATTCAAGCCTGTAGAAGTAAATACCGCTTGAAAGGTCAGTTCCGCTGAAATCATATTTATACTGTCCTGCAGGCAGTTCCTGGTTAAAATATGCAACTTCGCGGCCAATTACATCGTAAACCCTGATACTTACAACATCCATTTTTGCTATATCAAACTTGATGGTTGTTGAGGGATTGAATGGATTAGGATAATTCTGGTATAAATTGAACTTTTCAGGAACAAGTGAGGATACTTGGTTTATGCCTATTACGTTGAACCTGTTCTTTGCGGCATTGCTGTTGGTCATCATATCGGCAAGATCATTGCCTTTTACAATTGCAAACCCTACTACTACCGAGTCATTTGCGTTCAGATTGATAGGTCCTGCTGAGATCACATAGCAATTAATGCCGGGTCCAATTCCGGGGTTCACTATACCGTTGCTCATTGCATCCCATTTTTCCTGGGTGGTAAATCCGGTAAGAACATCAGTACCATTCAATGCTTTATAATTCACGGTTTGACCGGAAAGCAAAGTAACGCCGAGATATGGATTTGTGGTAGTGTTGTTATATGAATATGCGATCTTGTTTGCTGCATCAACTGCCGTCATATTGTTTGAATTAACCCCGTTTGGAGTATAATACATGTACATGCCGGTAAACATATTAGATATGTTTGAACCGCTGGTGTTCTTAATTGTGTACCTGAGAATTATGTAATTTGCATCTGCAGGCGAGTTCCATGCAAAGCTTTCTGATCTTACAGTAACGCCAATTTTGTTAACTCCTGCACCATCATCATTAAAATATCCTCTGCCATCTTCATTTGAGTTAACGCCGGGTGACTGCATTATGTATGAACTGAGCGCAGTAAAATCTGTATCAGATACATTTGCAGGTACAGTACCTCTTCTGCAATCGTCTGAAACCTTTGTATTGCTGGTACCGATCATAAGGCCGCCTTCAAAGATCTGGCTGCCTGTATATCCGGGGATATTCAGACCGCTGCCGTAAAGCTGAGTTTTCTTGCCAACAGCTCCATCTTTTGTCAAGGAGAGCTTCATATTATTGGCATTATGAGTTGCCCATCCCTGTCTGAAAGTTACCGTGAAATTCGCTGTAACATTATCAACATATACGTTACTGCTGGTTCTTAAAGTAAAAGTGATGTTTTTATCAAACGCACATGTACTTTTTGCTTTAACCCTGAAAGTTGCATTCGGTGTTGTGTTATACGTAGTGTATGCACTTAAGCTGCCAACATATAATGAATCCTGAACAATTTCAATATCAGGATCGGTTGAAGCAAGCCTGAGAGATACGTTGCTTCCTGCAAGCCATATGTTCTTGTATGTGAGTGAAAGAGTTACAACTTCGTTCACATCAAAAACCTTGTCATTATTTCCAAAAAGCGAATCACTTGCGTTGTTGGAGAGCAACGAAACTATCGGATGATCTGCAACACATTTGAATGCGTTAACTCTTCCGGTTCCGATCAATCCAACATAAGATGGGTTGAGGTTATAGATGCTATCAACACCAAGCAGAAGCCTGTCAACAACCTGCGAAGGTGTCCATGAAGGATATTTTGACCTTATTAAGCCTACAACACCGGCTGTGATTGGGGTTGACATTGACGTACCGTCAAACACTGCATAACCATTATCCCAAACGGTACTTAAGATTGACTGTCCCGGTGCGATAACATCTACAGTTGAATGATAATTTGAAAAGCTTGCTTTAATATCGCCTGAAGTTGAAGCAGCAACATTCACTACATTATCGTATGAAGCAGGATACCGGGGAACGTTTAATCCGTCGTTACCTGCAGAAGCGCAGATCACTACGCCGGCTGCCCAGGCATTATTGATAATATTCTGCGTTGCTGAGCTGAAAGAACCGCTGCCAAAGCTGCAGTTGATAACTTCAACGCCATTTTGATACTGGTAAACTATACCGTCATTTGAATTGAATATACTTGTTGATGCAAAGTCAGGTGCGTGTTTTGTTATCCTGAGCTTGCATTTAAATCCTGAGCCGGCTCCGTGTACACCATTATTTGTAACCTGTGATGCATCGCCTGAAACGTGTGAACCGTGGTCACTTCCGCCCATGATGTTCGGATCATTATCATAGTAGTAAAAATCCCAGCCTTTAAAGTCATCAATGTATCCATTGCCGTCATTATCCAAACCGTCAACAGGGTCTGCGTAATTGTATTTTATATTAGCAGCAAGATCGGGATGATCAAAGTCACTTCCGCTATCAACTATGCCGATAACAACATTTGTATCGCCCTGTGTGATATCCCATGCCTGGTAACAATTGATCTTGCCAATATGATACTGCGAACCAACAACAGGGTCATTGGGAACAAAATTCATTTCATAAACAAATTCAGGTTCAGCCCATTCTAGCAGATCCCTGTTCTTTTCAAAAACTTCTTTCGCCATATCTGTCGGGTCGATATTGCCTTCATATTTGATCCTGAAAAATTTAGCAAGGTCTTCATCGCCTTTCATCCTCATTGAAGGATTGCTCTTCAAAGGATATGGCTGAAACACACTTTTCACATTGTACTGTGAAATTATGTTATCAATAGTAGCGAAGCTTGTACTTTTACTTGTATAAGTACTATTTGGCTGCTTGAATTTTATATTTATGATGCCGGGTTGATATTTAGCACCGTCGGAGAGTCTAAGGATAACCCGTTCCTCTATCCTCTGGTATTTCACAGAAGGATTATCGGTGAAGCTGAATAGACATAAACAAATGGGACAAAGAAGAAGTAAAAAG
>JACSRQ010000235.1 GCA_014879675.1 Ignavibacteria bacterium | reverse complement strand
GGTTAACTGCATAAGCGCCGGTGAACACACCTGATTTTTTTTTTTTTTTTGACTAGAAATAAAGATAAGATTTTATTAAAGTCACAACAAAGTATTAAAAACGACATTTCGGGATTACCTCAATTTGAATTTCTACAAACTCAATCAATACTACACGGTAATCAAATATTGATTAAGCAAGGTTTGGCTTTTGTTCTAATACCACATAATAAAGAATTTGACGAGTTGTTCTATCATAATATAAAGCCTGCTTTGGAAACTCATGGCTTGAATGTCTTGAAGGCTGATAATATTTTAAAGCCAGGTAATATTTTGAGCCAAGTCTGGGCACAAATTCGTTCTGCCGAAGTAATTGTAGTGGATGTATCTGGTCAAAATTCAAACGTTATATTTGAACTTGGATTATGCTATGGCATCCAAAGGTGTCCAATTTTGTTAACTAGAGATCCAGGTGAACTTCCTTTTAATATTAGAAATTTGAGATATATTCAATATGAAAATACCGCAGCAGGGGCTCATAAATTAGGTGAAGATTTAAAAAGAGCAGTTGAAGAATTCCTATCAGCTGTGAGATCAGATTCCCATTGAATTTTAAACCGATTTCGTAAATGTTTAGGTTGTAATATTTTCCTCCCAAAAAGTATCTCGCAGATATTTATGGTATTGTAGGTCTAGGAAAGTCTTTTTCAATTGAGCCAGAATAGTTTATTACAAAAATTGTGCCTATCTGTTTTTGAAGAAACGATGTATTCATTAGCAAGTGAATTCCACCATCTTCATAATTCTAACTATGAAAAACGGTCCTTTATCTTACGCTCTCAACCTTGTAACCTGCGGCTGTTATCGCTTCTTTAATTGCTTCCGGATTTGTTTTACCCGGGTCATATGCAGCTTTCACTGTATTTGATTTGTGGTCGGCAATAACATCCTTAACGCCGTCTACTTTTTTCACTTTGGTTTTGATCGTATTCTCGCATCCGGTGCAAGTCATACCGGTACACTGTATTTCTACAGATTTATCCGTAGCCGAGACCTGCAGGTTTGTTCCTCCGGTCTGGTCGCTTGTTGTAGTCTGTTTTTCGTTCTGGAGCTCAGTGGTTTTGTTATCAGATTTACCGCATCCAATTACAAATACTGTCACCATGATTGCTGCTAAAACGGTTAACTTATTCTTCATTACTTATTGAGTTTGATTTTGTACAAAAATAAAATAATTTTATCATTAATGGTAACTATAATAGTGAGAATATAATTTCATTCCTAATGTTACAATTTGTTAAAAGAGGCTAAAAATGCGGATTACAGTAAAGGTTAAGCCAAATGCCCGCGAAAATTCTATTTCTGCAGTGGGAGAAACCGGTTTTGAGATACGCGTTTCAGTGCCGCCGGAAAAAGGGAAGGCCAATAAGAAAGTAATAGAACTGCTTGCTAAACACTACCATACGGCAAAATCAAACATCAGGCTTGTTTCGGGAGAAACCGGCAAAGAGAAAGTTTTTGAAGTAACAGCCTGAAACAACAGGCTTGAGTGTGGCGCGTGTTTTTCAAAAAAGTTTGCGGTTTATGACAATTCCTGAGCCTTGCTTATGAGCCATTTCCTGTTCGCAAGCTGTGGAGTATCAGTTATCCTTTTCAATATTTCATTCCTGTATCCCGGGGCATTATCAATTTTTGCTTTAATGATCTGGCCAAGAATCGCTGAAAAATTCCTGTTCTTTACGCTGTACTGCTCTGTAAGCGTTTTGTTGCTTATCAGCATTTTCCGGAAGCTATCAATTGCAGAAAGAGCTGTTTCAAAGTGTGAAAGCTCATACAAAGCCATCAGGCTCAATATTTTTACATCAATTTTATAAAATATCTGTGAAGTTTTTACTTTCTGCAGGTATCTAAGGGTGCTTTCAAAATCCTTCTTTTCAAAGTTTAACTGTGCCATAGAAAGATCAACTATGCTTTGCCTGTCTTTCTTTTGCAATTCATCCCTGTAGTCATGAATGAATTTTTCTGCCCATTCAAATTTCCCGGTTTTCAGGGCAGTAAGGTAGATGTTCCGGTATTTCATTATCGTAAGCGGCTGCTGCCGGTTTGGCTTATGCATTTCATGCTTGAGCTCGTACTCATAAGTTTCAAACAGGTCTGTGTAGTATTCCAGCATTCCCGAATTGATCTTCTGCGCAATGATTGATTCAAGCAAATGCAGCAAGTTCTGGTATTCTGCCCTGGTGAATTTATCATTGCTGCTGAAGAGCAGGTCTTTAAAGCTCCGGTAAGTGTCAGAGTTTTTTACATGTATATTGCACATCAGGGCCAGGTAAAGCAGCTTTATGTGAATGTTGTGCTCAATATCATGTTTTTCCATGTAGGCCAGGATATTGTTAATGTTGAGATTTTTTACGAACTCATCCATCAGGTTTACTTCGGAGCTTGCATTGAAAGAGAATTCGTTTATCCTGTGATTTATCAGAAGGCGAAAAAGATTCTTGAAGAAATACATGATAAGATACTCGCCTGCTTTTAATATGTGGATCGTAGCTTCAGACTGCTTGTTGTTCAATAATGAGTTAGTCAATCTTTCATCTTCTATCCTGTTCAAATGGTGATAAAGATTCTTAATATTCTCCCTGTTCTCTCTTGCATATCTTTCTGATGATTCGGTTTCTTTTTCGAATACCTGCGGAGTATCCCTGGAAGTAAGGTTTGTTATGAGCATTAGTGATTTTTCAAACCTGTCTTTATCTAACATGTCATGTGCCATAAACTCCTTCAGCAGACTGAATAGCTCTGAGTTCAGATTTTTCATAACCTGTTCATTGTATGCCTTCCCTCTGTATAGCTTCCCGTATAACTTTTCCCTGGAAACACTTTTTGATTCATAATATGGGTGGTCTTTCTTTAGCTCGTCAAACAGGGCAGCAACCCTTGTATTCTTATTGAAATAAGGTGAACGGAGAAAATCGCTGAACCTGCGAACTTCATCATCGGAAAAAGTGGATATTAACTGTACTGATTTACTTTTGTGCATTTATCAAAAATTGTCTTTTCTAAAGTTACTTTTTCGGCATCGGAAAAGCAAGGTAATTGCTTAATTATATATAGCTTAAGAGATCTCACCGGCTTAGAAAAGGAGTTTTGTGAAGTTACCACATAAAATAGTTCTCCGTAGTTATGGTTGGTGTTATAAAATCAAGTATTTTTCCATACCTAAATCAATCAAAATCATAGATATCTTAGCTTAAAATTATTAAATGATCCCTTCGGACTTTCATTTTGCTATTACTATTTCGTTTTCATTTCTTTTAAAAACGGATCGTCACCATGATATATTTGCATAGATGGAAAAAAGCAGAAATGAAAAATGAAACTAAAGAGAGTAAGGAGCAAAGAAAAAACAGGAGGGGCAAAAACAATGTTTCTTACTTTGCCCATGAATACATCATCAGCAGGTTATTCGATTCCATTTTTGAAATGGATACAGGAAGTACGATCTATATAAATGACGATAAAAAAAACAAAGTAAAAAAAACTAATTCAAAAACTAAAAAGGGAAAAAAATGAATCAAATCAAAAACATTCTGTTAATACTTTTAATTTTCACCGCTTCTGTTTCGGCTCAAAGAGATCTGACACCGGACTCAAAACTTAACCAAAGCTCTTTCAGAAAAGTATCAGGCAATGAGAACGAACAGCCCGTAGTTAACGGGAAAAGCTCTGTACCTGTGGAGCTGCTTGACCTTTATAATCAGGCAGTTGATACAAGGAACAGCAGTCAGAAAAAGATGCTGACGGAACAGATAGAGAGTTATCTGCAAAAATCAGTTTTTACAGCAAATGTTGTTGATATGGAGATCAACAAGTACGCTTCACCTCCCTTCATAACAGATTGGTATGGAACTGATGTACAGGTTACAAACTCTGATGTTAAGAGCTCAGGAAATTACCGCCAGATGGATCTTAAGCAGGGTGAAGACGGCTGGATGTACATGGCAGTAAACAGGCGCAATGTCACGGGTTTGAATGGCTGTATTACGGTTTACAGCTCAAGCAACGGCGGCGCGGTTTGGAATACTGTTACAAGTTTGACAAGCGTATCAGGGTATTATGGAGCGGTTTCAATGCTCGTTGAAAGCAGGAACAACAATGTACCGGACTCAACCAGGATACTTGTATATGCAACGCTTAGTTCCAACTCAAGCATGGATGACGCTTACCTTATCTGTTCATCTTTCAGAAGAGATGGCTCAGCAGCCGGCTTCTTCAATGTTGCAAATCCTTCAGCGGGCAACAGGTTTGTATTTCCTTCAGCATGCAGCGACGGGATATTCTGGGACTCACAGACCTATATGCATGCCGTAGTACGAGAAGAAACAAATGCGGGTGTATATGTTAAGCTGCATCATTTCAGGTCAACTACATGGGGTGTCAGCCATACGTCTGTTTCTCTTAATGCAACATTCGATGACCGCTATCCTGTTTCCGCATTTTCAAACGAATCCGGTGCGGATTCAATTTATATAGCTGTTGAAAGGGTAGTTGCAAACGATGAACATGAGATCAGGTTATTTGCTACACCTGAAATTCCAACAGCAAGCTGGAGTTTAAGATATATAACCGATGCTGCACCCGGTACAATTTATGAAAGACCATCAATCGCTATACAACAGAGGTATTTTTCACTTCCGCAGAGGATACTTGTGACTTGTACTAAAAACGACAGGGCTGTTTATCACTACTCTAACGATGGCGGTGCAGCATGGAATGTAGATTTTGGCCTTGGACCGGTAGGTATGAGTGTAGATTATACTTCCTGCAGCGCTGACACTACTTTTGCCGGCGGCAAAGATTTCATCTCCGCTTTTGTTGACCTCAACGGCGATTCGATCACTGTCAGACACGGAACACTTGGTGACCTGGGCGCACCGATGTACAAAAAGAACGGTTTCCTGGGAACAGGCACTCTTGCCCCTGTTTGCGCAATTTATAAAGAAGGAAACAGCAAGTATTCTGCATTTGCTTATGCAGGTATTGGGCCCTCAAGTGTTTATTATAATATGGAATTACTTGTAACGGGAATCACACCTGTTTCGAATGAGCTTCCCTCAGCTTTCAGGCTTGAGCAGAATTATCCTAATCCGTTTAATCCTGAAACGAACATTAAGTTTGCTGTAGCTAAAACAGGTTCTGTAACACTAAAAGTTTTTGATTTATCAGGCAGGGAAGTAGCACTGCTGGTAAATGAAGAGCTGACCGCCGGTACTTATAATTTTGATTTCAACGCATCTCACCTCGCAAGCGGAATATATTTTTATAAGCTTGTAACAAACGGTTTTGCCGATACCAAAAAAATGGTGCTGGTTAAATAAACAACAAACCCCAATAGAAAAGGCGGATAGCAATATCCGCCTTTTTGTTTTTCACCGTCCGGTTGTTTTCAGAGTTCATTAATTTTTTCAAGCAGCCACTTCTTGTGGAAAGTATTATTCGTTTTTAAGAGTTCATTCCTGAATATTGTTATATCTCTTTTTCCGGGCTTCTGGTTCATCCCTAATAGCCTGTTATAAAAACCGTAGAAATTCCTATACAATATTTTGTTAAACTCTGAAATTATTGAATCATTTTGCAGTACATGCCTGAATGAATCCGCGGACGATTCAGACTGGTCAAACATTTTCAATTCATAGTACACCCTCATTTGATGAATCTTAACATTGAACTTTTCGCCTGAGTTACCGATCTTCTTTATTCTCGAGATATACTCCAGCGAATCACTAAATTTGGCATTATTAAAACAGAGCAAAGCCTTACCCATGTTTACAAGGAAATTTTCCTTTTCAGGCTCGGTTTTGGAACTGTAATTTTCTAAAAATTCCTCGGTCCATTTGGTTTCACCAAGCTCAAAGCCGGTACTGAAGATGTTGTAGAACCATTGACTGTCAAAATGATCGTTTTCTTCAAACGAATACAATCCTTTATACAACGCGAACTTCAGGACATTCATCCTTTCCTTCATCATTTCTTCATTTCCCGTCATGTAATAGTTCTTATAACAGAAATTCAGAATTATTGAAACAGTATTGAAGTTGTCTTTTCTTCCAAGTTTGTCAAAGATCTCAATAAAAGTATCTTTGAGGCGCCGGAAATCATCCATGCTGTTATTTTTAAGAAGCAAAACGCGAAGGTAGGTAATATTCAGAACCGGTGACTCCAGGAATTCTTTATTTTTTTCAAGGAACGCTGAAACTTCATCAAGGAAATACAGCCGCGGCTTGTAGTTAATAACATGCTGTTGGTTCAGATGATAAAAATGATCTGCAAGCAGGCGGAGCAGGAAATGATATATGAGATATTTTTGCTCGTCATAGATCCACTCATCCGGCTTATTACTTTTGCTAACCGAAAATTTCATACTGTAAAAATACCTGCGGTAAAAAGCCATGTTATACAGGCCCAGGTATTCGTCCGGATGTTCCGGCTCAGCATCTGCAATTGAATCAAGTTCCTTCCGGAGTATTCTTTCCGCAAGCTTATTCTCACCCAATTGATTTAACTCAGAAAGCAGGTATTTTTTTTTAGTGTGGGGTTCTTTAAGCATTCCCCGGTACGTTAGATATTCTTCCACAAGTGTTTGAAGGTTTGACATCAGTACCCTGAAGAACCCATCGTTGTATTCTGCCTTTCCGAATATCTTTTTGCTGATGAATTGCTTCTCAAGCTTTGCAGGTTCAAATTGCGGGTATTGTTTTCTTATGTATTCATATAGGGATATGAGTGCTTTGTTGGAATTGAAAAAGAGTGACTTAACAAAATTATTGAAGTCTTTTAGTTGTTGTTTATCGAATTTTTTTAACAATTGAAGCAGGCTGCTGTTGTTCAT
>JACSRQ010000233.1 GCA_014879675.1 Ignavibacteria bacterium | reverse complement strand
TCCGTCGTCGGCAGCGTCAGATGTGTATAAGAGACAGATATCAAGACCATTTAAACGTAAGCCATAACACATTTTTCCAAAATCATTAGTATTTCCCTGTATTGTAATTTCAAATCTTGAGGCCCTTTTCTTATCAAATTTTATACCATCAAGTCTTATAGTGCTACTTAACGTTGAAGTTGGAACATCAACATTCCTATCTAAGCCTCTTACAATCCCTAAAATTTCTTCAACTATATCCCTTAAATCTCTTATTGGTTCAGTTGCAAGAGTTCCTTGTTTAAGTAAAGTCGATATATTGTTTTCAAATTCTGGCCAAAAAGTATTAAAAACATTTTCTAAAGTTTTCTCTGGAAGCTGTTTTTCTCCACATAATTTTAACTTTTTATTAATATCCATTACGAGTCTTTTTATGTCATCTTTTGTAAACAAAGTATGCTGAAATTGTGCTAGTGGTTCCTCGACATCTGACGGCTTAACATCTAGCAAGAATGTACATATAAGTGCATCCTTTGTCTTTGACAAAGCCCCTGCTTCAAAATGTATCCAATCCTCATGCAAATTATCTCTATTTAGACAAATTATCCCAACATTCGACTGCTCAAGATTATCGGTTATTTCCTTACTCCACCTTTTACCCTTTTCTATGTCTGGTGAAATCCAAGGTTCAACTGCTTGTATGACTTGAGGCAACCAATCTCTTAAAATTACTGCAGTTTCTCTACTACGTTTCCCTGACCAACTAATAAATATTTTCATAACTCTTGTTAAATTTATTCAGTAAAAACTGTGAAACATAATATTGAAGTATCACTTATTGTATAGTGTTTTTGTAATTGAATCAATTGTCAATTTTGAGGCATGAATAGAATCATCTTCGTTTTGAATAAGTCCGGATTGCCCAAATGAAACCACCGCCTCAACAAGCTTCTCTAAAATTCTATCACTTTGTTCGTCCGTTAAAGCCGCATTGACGAAGGCTTCAATACTATTCGCTACCCTTTGCCTATGGATGTTATGTTGATACAAGTGAAAATTGGCACGCATCATCTTCAGACAAAATGCAATTATTGTTCCAATTATTGCTAACACAGCAACCCTTATAACGGTATGGAATATTGACTCCCACCGCATTATATCAATGAATTTATCACTGAATATATCTGAATTTATTTTCATTTCAGCTGTAAAAAAAGTGTGAGTATAAAAAATGTATGATAGAATACCAAACAATAAAAAGAGAATAATTGTAATGATTGACCAAATCTTAATCATACTTTTCAGTCTTTGACACTCTTCTTCAAATTGCTTTTGAGCAGTGGAAACAGACACTTTACGAGCTGTCTTTTGTATTTTTTCTTTTAATTTAGCTTCACGTTCGTTAATTAGATTTATTGAGTTTGTTTGCGAACTATTTATCTCATTTAACGTATTATTTTTTAGTTCTTGAAACTCATTTTGCGCCTGTTTCAAGACGTTTTCTTTGAGTTTTTCAATTGCCACATCGCTTTTTTGTAACAATTTCCTTGCATCAATTATTCCACTTTGAATGTATATCCATTCTTTGAGAAAATTTATATACAATGAATTTAGAGCGGACAAGAAACTCTCTCTCTGATTGAGAAAATCGGGGTCACTTGTGTTACTTATTTCTTTTATTTTTTTTATTATTGAGACTACTCTATCAGATAGCACAATTACAAAACCATCTTGCACATAGCTTAAATTATTAAATAGAACATCTATCTTGTCCTTGATATCATTCACAATGGTAATTACTTCTGTGGAAATTGATTTCTCTCCTAAATGATTTTTGGACGCAACATGCAGATTAATTTCACTGATGGCATTATATTGTGTTTTAATAAGTTCTAAAGAATGATTGTTTGCCATTTTTACCTGTTGTTTTCGCTATTTGTTTTTAACTTCCCGTTTGTTTTTATTTTTGTACATTCAACAAACACAGAAAAGAGGGTACACTTATCCCCTAAATAAGTAAACCCTCTTTCTGTTTACAATATAATAAAAATAACCTTCAGAAATTACATAAAATTAACTATACACTGATGATTTTTATAAATATTTCTCATCGTTTCACAAGCTTGGATTTTCTAAGCTTGTGAATATCACAACATGATATAATACAACCACCGCGGGAATTATTATAAACATCAGGTGGGCGGAAAACTTGAAGATGTAAACAAACAAAGCTGCGGAAGCAATTAGGAATACAATCAACAAGGGTACTCTGTTCTTTTTGAAATATGTAAAAGCCAGGATATAGCATGAAACAATGCCGGAATGTATAAAGCTCACGACAAATACCCACAGCATGGCAGAGAAAATGCCATCCAGTGAATCTGAAACTCCTTCGACCTTAACGAAAAATGACAATACAAATTTCAGAAGCAAAATGTAAACAGGAATCTGCAATAGCCATAAAATCTTCTGTAATTTTGTCATCTGCATTTTCCTGTTTGCCCTTTATTCAATCCGAAACATGATTAATATGTACACACCCCGACATCGCCTTCGGCGATGCCACCACATGTCAGAGCCAGTTCTTCGACCTCTCAAGAACTGCTGAGGCAGTCAGGGGGGAATTAATATCTGCGCAATCTTAAAATCAGTTTAATCAGTGATTTTCTTCTGCTTGTTAAAATAGAAATACAGCGGAATACCGATCGCTACCAGCAATAATCCGAACACTGCATTCCTTACGTTATACCAAACGCTGAATCCAACGAAAAATGCAGAGAAGATAACAAAGAACGCGGGCAGAAGCGGGTAGCCAAACGCTTTGTATGGCCGCTCTGCATTAGGCATTTTTTTGCGCAGAACGAACACTCCGTACGCGCCCATACCGTAAAATATCCACGAAACAAATATGAGCATATCCGTAAGCTGGTCGAATGTCCCGGTCATGGTGATCAGGCTGGCCCACAATCCCTGTATTATAATAGAAGTCCCCGGTGTTTTGTATTTATGGTGAACATCCTCAAGTTTTTTGAAGAATAGACCGTCTTTCGCCATAGCGTAATACACTCTTGCGCTAACAAGTATTGTTCCGTTGGTAGTGCCGAAAGTTGAGATAAGAACCGCTACTGCCACAAATGCGCCGCCCCACTCGCCTACTGAGCGCTTCATAACATCAGCGGCAAGGAATGTTGAATCTTTCATAACATCAGCCGGGAGAACATAAAAATAAGCAAGGTTCACAAGCAGGTAAACTAATATTACAAATGACATACCGAATATCATAGCTTTGGGAATATTCCGCTGCGCATCCTTCACTTCCCCTCCAAGATATGTAATGTTGTTCCACCCGTCATAAGCCCAAAATGCGCCGCTGAGAGCAAGCACGATACCCCCAAGCATACTGCCCGAAGGATACTGGAATGCAGCATTCACGAATGGCGAAAAATTCGCAGCCGAGCCCGCTCCCATAGTTAAAGCGAGTACTACTATGAACGCAATCGCGACATTTTTCAGCACAGTAAAAACATTCTGTACTATACCGCCGAATGCAACACCGAAGAAGTTGACCGTTGAAAGGAACATTATAAGAAATATCGTAAGCATCTTTAAACCAATATCCTTAAGGGGATATAAATCAAGCAATACCTGCTCGCCCCATTTCAGAGAAAAGCCCCAAGCTTCCCACTCCGGCGATAGATGCGGAGCCGGGAAAAAGTACTCAAAGTACCCGCTGAACACATACGCGATCGATGCAATTGATCCGGTTTGAATTACCGCAAAAATTGCCCAGCCATATAAGTACGCAGTAAAGTTTCCGTACATTTCCCTGAAATATACATACTGTCCACCGGCCCTTGGCAGAATTCCAGCAACCTCAGCATTAGTAAGCGCGCCTATCAAACTGATCATACCGGCAACAAGCCATATTGCCAGAATTAATCCGGGAGCGCCGAGTTCACCCGACATTGAAGCTGATTTTTTGAAAATACCTGAACCGATCATTGAGCCGATAACAATTGTTACGGCGGTAAACAATCCCAGTCTCTGTATCAGCGAATGTTTTTGTTCCATTTCAATCGAATTTATTTAACCCCGCAAAATACAAATGTTTGAATTTAATAGCAATTTGCTAAAAATTTCCCAAAATCGATACTGTCGGAGCAATACGGCAATGTTTATTACGGATTTATATTTTGATTATTGCAAAAACTTATACTATTTTGTGGTTCTTCCGGAAAAAATTTAGGGGGCTATTTATGAATATTAAAATTACTGTAATTTTAATAGCTGCACTATTTTCTCAGTTTTTATACTCACAGGTTAACACACAATGGATAACGAGATTCAATAACGCATCTAACGGGAATGAATCTCCGACTTGTATGACAACCGATAGTGAAGGCAATATGTACATTGCCGGATTCACAATTAATCCTTCCAGCGATCACGATTATTTCACCATAAAATACAATTCTTCAGGCGAAGAATTATGGAAAGCAACGTTTAACGGTGCAGGCAACAAAGCCGACCAGGTTAACGCAATTGCTGTTGATTCAGAAGGCGGCGTTTATGTAACCGGCTCTGCAACCAATGAAAACGAATTGCTCGATATTGTTACCGTTAAGTATGACTCCAAAGGTGAGCAGATCTGGGTCAGCAAATTCAATGGTCCCGATAACGGGAATGATGGCGGTGTTGGAATTGTAACCGACCGTGAGAACAATGTATATATCACAGCTTACTGCGCAGGAAACGAAGAGTCGGTTGATATTTATACAATGAAACTGAGTTCTTCGGATGGTTCGAAAGTTTGGACAAGCATTTTTAATAATCCGATAAAAGATGTTGACTATCCAACTGCCATAGCAATTGATGGCGACAACAACATTTTTGTTGCAGGCTATAGCCATTACACATCAGCCGGTAATGATTACATTACAATAAAATATACACTGAACGGCGCACAGTTATGGGCAAAGCCATACGGCGGCAAAGCAGATGATAAAGCTTCAGCGCTCGCAATAGATGGCGCAGGCAATGTTTATGTTACCGGTTACAGTGCGGGAGATTATGCTACTGTAAAATATTCCTCATCCGGCGAACTGCTTTGGGATGCTAAATACAATGGCGCAGGCAACGGATTTGACCAGGCTACGGCAATTTGTGTTGACGCCAATGGAAATGTTTACGTTACAGGTCAAAGCGCAGGAAACGGTACCGGGTTTGATTATGCCACTATTAAATACAATCCAACCGGTGTAGAGCTTTGGAATTCCAGATTTAATGACCAGGGCAACAGCAATGATATTGCATCTGCTATATGTACGGATATAATGGGCAGCGTTTACGTTTCAGGCAACACATACAACGGCTCAAATGATGATTATACTACTATTAAATACAATCCGCTCGGCAATGAGCTTTGGATCGCGCGTTATAACGGACCGGGCAACCAGGTTGATAAGGGAATCGCAATGTTTGTAGATTCCAAAGGGAGTGTATTTGTTACCGGTATGAGTATCGGTACCGCAACACAATATGATATCGCCACAATAAAGTATTCGCAGGGCGGACCTGAAGCAATTCCGCAACTTGTATCCCCTGCTTTTGGATCTTCGGGCATCGGGCAGAATCCCCAGCTTGAGTGGACTACAGTCAAAAACGCAGATTTCTGCAGGCTGCAGGTATCGCTTGATAAGAATTTTAACACAGTTGTGGTTGATACACTTGTTTCAATTGTTGCCGGTCAGTGCAAAGTAAAAGAAGGCGTACTTGAAAACAATACTCAGTATTTCTGGAGAACTGGTGCTGTGAATGTAGCCGGTGCAGGCCAATGGTCAGCCTCATGGACATTTTCAGTACTGAACGCACCTGATTCACCCCAGCTTCTCTCTCCAACAAACGGCGCTGCAGGTCAATCAGTTACGCCTACGCTCATATGGCAAAGTTCAAACACTGCTGAATCATACAGGATCCAGATATCAAGAGATATTGTGTTTTCGGAAATACTGCATGATATAAACGGGCTCACAACCAACGAATATACTTTACCCGGCGGATTGCTGAACAATAATGCTCAGTACTTCTGGCGTGTAAATGCATCAAATGCAGGCGGCACAGTTCCATGGTCAAATACGTGGAGTCTGGGGACCGGTTTCGTGAATCCGCCGCAGCAGCCGGTATTGATCTCGCTGCCAACAGGCGCATTAGGGCAATCATTAACCCCCACACTCGATTGGAGCGACCAGCCTTCAGTTACAAGTTACCGCATACAAGTTGCAAGCGACCTCAACTTCACCAACGTAGTTGTAGATGAAGGTAATTTAGCATCTTCGAACTATACAGTACCCGCAGGAAAGCTCTCCGGAAGCACAATGTATTACTGGAAAGTATCCGCAAATAATCTTGGCGGCACAGGCAACTGGTCAATGATCTGGACATTCACCACAATGGGTTCTGGCTTAACCCGTATCGGTAAAGATACTCCAAAAGATATAATGCTGTACAATAATAATCCTGATCCTTTCAGCACAACAACAACCATCAGGTTTGATATTCCCGCAAGCCTTGATAATAACCAGGTATCAGTATCTGTGTTCGATGAAATGGGCAAGGAAGTATCGAAAATAATCGATGAGAAGCTGCGCTCCGGAAGCTGGTCTGTTCAATGGGATGGAAGCAACTTCCCGAGAGGATACTACCTATACCAGATAAGAGCAAAGGGCCTTGTACAGACCAAGAAGATGTTTTTGGTGAAATAATCTTCAAGGCAGAAGTAAAAAGGCAAAAAGCAAAAGTTCATTATCCCGGCAGATTCCAAATTGCCGGGATTTTTTGTTTACTAATTCCTGGGGGAAAACCTGACATATGCAGTTTTTTGGCGCAAATATGCACTGTTTTGATGCAGTTATTTCCGAAACATTACCCTAAATTTTTCCTGAAACAAATGCAAAAATCGGCAGTTCTATAAT